>NZ_JAALCR010000042.1 GCF_011065895.1 Paludisphaera rhizosphaerae
AACAAATCCCCCACCCCGCACGCGCCCGCGTAAAGAAAACCTCGTGCCGAACAGTATTGGCCCGAAGGGCCGGGTGAGGGTCGTCGGGCTCGTACGCATAGCAAGGGGTCGAGGACGTCTTCCCCCCTGGAGGGGGAAGACAGACCGCGCAGCGGTTAGTTGAGGGGGACGACCGGCGGCGGATTTCCAGATACGCTTCGGGTCCAGAAGTTCCTGGATCTCCGCCCCTCATCCGCCCCTTCGGGGCACCTTCCCCCTCAAGGGGGGAAGGCCGTTATGGTCCCGGATTTCGTCCGTCGTGCCCTCTAAAATCCACCAACTCTCACACGCCGCTGCGCGGGCTGCCTTCCTGGGAAAGAAAGGCGTATTGACGGACATCACTGCCGGACGGCGACCGGTTCGGCGAGTCGTCCCAGGATGAACTTGAGTTCGGCTCGGTTGAGGACGTCCTGGAAGTCGGGGTCTTTGCGGACCTCGGCGTCGAGGGTCGGGTCGGCGTCGATCGCCTCGCGGAGGAGGAGGACGGCGTTGGAGAGGGCCTCGCGCTCGGTCTCGTCGCGGGAGGCGGCGGCGAGCCGGTCGTCCTTGCGGGCGGCGGCGGCGAGCTTCACCAGCACGCGGGCGCCCGCGATGCAGCCGGGGGCGAGGGGATCGGATCGGCGGGGGATCTCCATCGCCAGCTTCCGGGCCGCCTCGTAGCCGCCGAGCTGCACCTCGAGGCTGGCCAGCTCGTTGAGCGAGTCGACCAGCAGCAAGCGGTAGGTGGGATTCTTGCCGCCGGCCAGCTCCGAGGCCTGCCTTCCCTGGGCGAGAGCCAGCACGCGGTCGGGCTTCGCGTCTTCGGGCTTGCTCCGGGTCTTCGCGCGGGTGCCGGCCATCGAGCCCAGGAAGAAATGGCGCAGGGCGTCCGTCGGAGTCGCCTCGGTCAGCTTGTGCATCGCCTCGACGGCCTGGTCGAGCAGGTCGCGGGCCTCCTTCGAGGCCGGGTCGCGATCCAGCAGCGTCTCGGCCAGCGTGGCGCGGGCGACCGACAGCGACTGCACGTCCGCCGGCGCGGGAGGGTCGCGACGGGCCAGGCTCTGGGAAATGTCGATGGCCTGGCGGATCGGCGCCTCGCCGTCCTTCTTGGCCTGCTGGAGTGCGTTGCCGACGTTGCTCAGGGCGATGGACGCCTGGCGGAGGACCGTGATCGAGGGCTCGCCCTGCTTGGGGATCAGCGGCAGCAGGCGGTCGACGGCGGCCTGAAAGTCCTTGGCGGCGTCGTCGGGCTTGGACGTGTAGAGCTTGCGGTTCCCCAGCGAGATCAAGCAGCGGGCGAGATCCAGCGTGTACGGGACGTTGTCCGGATGCTTCGCCGTCACCCCTTCCAGCAGCGCGAGGGCCTCGCGAAGGGCCGGTCCGCCGCCAGTCTTGCCGGAGCCGTCGAGCGCCTCCGCCAGACGTTGCAGGTAGGTCGCCTGCAGGTGCGCGTATCGGGGGACGTCGGGGAGGTCCTTGACGAGCACGGCGTTGAGGTCGCGGGCCTTCTCCAGCTCGACCACGGCGTCGGCGGCGCGGTTGCGCTTCATGTTCAGGTAGCCGAGGTTGCCGTGGCACTTGGCCAGGTGGAAGCGGACGAGGGTGTCGTCGGGGGTCTTGGCGAGCGCGGCTTCGTCGATCTCAACGGCCTTCTTGAGGATCGGCTCGGCCTCGCGGATCCGGTCGAGGTCGACGAGGACGCCGCCGTAGTTGGTGGAGGCGGCGGCGAGGTGGACGGTGTACTCGGGGCGGTCGGGGAAGTCCTCGGTCAGTCGCGAGGCTTCGCGCCAGGCGCGTCCCCAGAAGGTCGCGGCTTCTTCCAGGCCGCCGCGGTCGTAGGCGAAGGCCCCCAGCTCGTTGGCGGCGTTGAAGAGGCCCTCGCGATAGCGGGGGATCGTCGGGTACTGGGCGACGAGCTTGTCGAGCAGATCGTAGCCGCGGCGTGAGGCGGCCTCGGCGGTGGCCTTGTCGCCGGTCTCGCGAAACTGGCGGGCAAGGAAGTCCTCGGCCTGGGCGAGCTCGCCGAGGACCTCGGGCGAGTCGGGGGCGGCTTCGCGGGCTTTCTCCAGCAGGTCGCGGGCTTCGGCGTAGGCGGGGCCGGCGGCGGCGAGGTCCCCCTTGCGACGGAGGGCCTGGCCCTTCCAGCGGAGGGTCCGGGCGAGGGTCCGGCGATCGTCGACGGAGGCGAAGTCGGCGGTGGCGGCGGCGCGCATCAGTTGCTCGGCCTCGGCGAACCGCGGGACGGCCTCGTCGAGGCGGTCGTCGCGGAAGAGGGCCTCGGCGTATCGCGTGGCGGTCGAGGCCAGGGTGCGGCGGACCTCGGGATCCTCGCGACGCGAAACGGCCAGCGGCTGGAGCAAGGCCAGGGCGCGGGCGTAGGTCTTCTCGGCGTCCTCGCGACGGCCGAACTTGGCGTAGACGTTCCCCATCCGGCGGAGCATCTCGCCGTGTTCCAACTGAACGGCCGGGTCGTTCGAGGTCAGGCCGGTCTGGCCTTCGTAGTAGGCGATCGTCTTCTCCAGGAAGTCCTTCTGGATCGGGTCGAGTCGGTCTTCCAGCCAGCCTTCGCCGAGGCGGCCGTACATGTCGTTGACCGTCGTCCGGGCGATCCGCTCCTGGTCCTCGGCTACTCCCCGCCAGTGGTTGACGACGAGCGCCCCCACGCCCGAGGCCGCCGCCGTCGCGGCCAGCAGCCCCGCCGCGGCCGCGACCGTCGACCGGTGCTTGCGCGCCCATCGCGAGGCGCGACGGGTCCAGGGCTCGGAGTAGGCGGTCACCGGCTCGTCGGCCAGATGCCGCTGCACGTCCTTCGCCAGGTCGGCGGCGGTCTGGTAGCGATCCTCCCGGTTCTTGGCCAGCGCCTTCAGGCAGACCGCCTGGAGGTCCATCGGCGCGTCGGCCACGATCGAACGCGGCGGCGCGGGAGCGTCCTGCACCACCTTGCGGAGGATCTCGGGGGTCTTCCTGCCCAGGAACGGCGGCTGGCCGGTCAGCATCTCGTACAGGATGGCGCCCAGGCCGTAGACGTCGGTCCGGAAGTCGACCTGTTCGTGGAGGCCCCTGGCCTGCTCCGGCGCCATGTAGGCCGGCGTCCCCAGAAGCTGCCCCTGCATGGTCCCGTCCGGCCCCGCGCCCGACTCCTTCCCCTTCGCCCGAGACGGCGACGAGCTTCCCAGCCCCGATCCCGACCCCGATCCGGATCCGGAAGCCGAACTCCCGGACCCCTTCGACGGATCGACGCCCGGGGGGATGGTGGCCTCGGCCTCGGGCGGGATGGTCGGCGGGCCGGCGAGGGTGTCGGCGAGGTCGGCGCGGGCCGGCGCTTCGGGGTCGAGGGCCTGGGTGGCCTGGTCGCCGGCGCCGAAGGTGGAGGCCTCGGAGTCGGCGGCGGGGGTGATCGTGATCGGGAGCGCGTCGGGATCGGCGAGCGTGTCCTCGCCGATCTGCTTGGCGAGGCCCCAGTCGAGGACGATGACCTCGCCGTAGTCGCCCAGGACGATGTTCTGGCCCTTGAGGTCGCGGTGGATGATCCCCCGCGAGTGCGCGTAGGCGACGGCGTTGCAGACGGACACGAACGCCGAGAGGAGCTTGACCCGCTCGACGTCGTCGACGCGCCCGGCGGCTCGGTCCTTGTGGAAGGCGCGGACGGCCTCGTTGAGGGTGCGGCCCTTGACGAACCGCATCGTGTAGTACGGGGCCTCGCCGCCGGCCATCTCGTAGACGGGGACGACGCCGGGGTGCTCCAGCCGGGCGGTGACCTTGGCCTCGTAGAGGAACCGGGACCAGACGATGGCGTCGCCGGCGGATTCCGGCCGCAGCTCCTTCAGGGCGATGTCGCGGTTGAGGGCGGCGTCGTGGGCCCTCCAGACCTGGCCCATCCCCCCCTTGGCGTGCAGGTGGGTGAGCGTGTAGCGAGGGTCTCGGCCTTCGCCTTCGTGGGTTTCGGGGTGGGAGGAGATCAGGACCCGGGCGATCGGCGCGTCGACGCCGATGGTCCCGTCCTCGGTCCCCTTTTCCGTCGCCGCGAGCGTTCCCGGGGCGGCCCGCCGCAGCACTTCGCGAGAGCGTTCGTCGAGCGTCGCGGCCAGCGCCGCGCGGGCGTCGCCGCCGTGACGGGCGACCAGATCCTCGACGTCTCGCTGCAGCTCCGACTTCTGCTCGTCGGTGAGCGTTCCCCCCTGGGCCAGGGTGTCGGCCTCGCCCTGCAAGCGGGGCGGCTTCCCGCCGGCGGGGGCGCCGGGGTCGGTGTCGGCGCAGGTTTCAGAGAACTGATCCGCGTCGATCGCCCCGGTCTGGAACGCCAACAAGCTGAACAGGAGGTCGCGGTCGGCGTCCATCGTCACCTCGCGCCACAGCGGACCACGGGGGCGTCACGCCGGGGATGGGCACGCACCAACCCCCGGAGACCTCGCACCATCGAAGCATGAACGCGTCATTGTAATGACGGCCGCCTTCGGTCGAGAAGCGCCTTTCTGGGGGGAGTGTTTCTTTTCCAAAGGGGGCAGAAACGGTCTTCCCCCCTCGCGGGGGAAGACAGACCGCGAAGCGGTCAGATGAGGGGGACGACCGGCGTCGGCTCCGCGGTCGATGATCGGACGATCAATCCCACGCCGGTCGCCCCCTCATCCGGCCCTTCGGGCCACCTTCCCCCGCGAGGGGGGAAGGCCGTCATGGTCCGAACTCGGTTGATGCAAAGGCTCCTCACACCTCGCCTGCCGTCGTCGGCCGCTCGGGTCTCCTCAGGAAGAGGCTGAGGATCGCCGCGGCGAGCAGCAGGAGGCCGGAGAGGGTGAAGGCGGCGTCGAGGCCGCCGGTGGCGTCCTTGAGGATTCCGGCGAGCTGCGGGACGAAGAAGGCGATCCCCCAGCCCAGGAAGACGAAGCCGTAGTTGGTGCCGAGGTTCTTGGGGCCGAAGAAGTCGGCGGTGAAGGCCGGCATCAGGGCGAGGGCCCCGCCGTACTGCCAGTAGGCCACGCCCACGGCCAGGAAGAGCATCGGCACGCTGCCGGAGGCGATGATCCGGGGCATCAGGAACAGGCAGGTCGCTGAGACCACCGCGTTGATCAGGTAGGCGTTCGACCGGCCGATCACGTCCGAGTAGAACCCCGTTCCCACCCGTCCCGAGGCGTTCACCAGCCCGCCGTATGAGGCCAGCAGCCAGGCGTTGGCCGCGAAGAAGGCCAGCCCGCCGGCCGTCGCGTTCAGCAAGGGGGCGGCGTTGGCGATCACCAGCAGGCCCGACTGCGCCGCACCGATGAACATGAAGACCAACGCGTAGAACTGCCAGGTCTGGAGCATCTCGCTCACGGACCAGTCGGCGGTGTTGGTCGCGGCCTTGGCCCTCACGGGCCCTTTCGGCGGCGGCGGGACGTAGCCGGCCGGCGGGAAGACCAGGAAGCTCGAGGCCACCACGACGACCGCCGCGAACAGCAGGCCGAGCCCGTAGAAGCTCCCGGAGATCCCGTGGTGGGCGATCATCGACTTGGCCAGCGGAGCGATGTAGATGGCCGCCGCTCCGTACCCGGCCACCACGATTCCGGCCACCAGCCCCCGGCGATGCGGGCCGAACCACTTCACGGCCGCGGGGGTCGCCGCCGCGTAGCCGAAGCCCATCCCGATCCCCCCCAGCACGCCGAACCCCAGCAGGAGCCCGACGTACGACTTCATCGCCCCCGCCAGCAGGCACCCGGCCGCCAGGCAGAGCCCGCCGAGCGTCGCCCCGGTGCGAGGCCCCCAGCGGTCCTGAATGCGCCCGCCGGGGATCATCATCAGGGCGAAGATCATCCCGCAGACCGCGTACGCCGAGGTCGCCTGGGCGTCCGTCAGGTACGTCCAGCCCTCGTTGGGGGCGGCCATCGCCGAGCCCGGCGGGTGGGCCTTGTCCCCTACGAGTTTCCCCTTCCAGATGCTCCAGGCGTAGAGAATCCCCAGGCAGAGATTCACCGCCGTTCCGGCGAACGTCACCCCCCAGGCCTTCGCCGGGACCTGCGTCGCGTCTTCGGTTTCCAGTTCCACGAGCGTAACTCCCCGCCTGGATCCTTCATATGAAAGAGTCGCAGCATGACCGTCGCGAGAGGCCGAGGCAAGGGGGCGGATCAACGAGTCGGCGTCGTCGGTCGCTTGAGGGGCTGAGACGCAGGCCTTATCATCGTCTCTCTGCGAGGCGGCGGAACCTTCGGCCTGGGGTCGTGCGACTGGGCGTCCGGGCTTCCGTCCAGGATCTTGAAGAGGCGACGCGATGGCGAAGACGACGGACTATCTGGCGCTCGACCTGGGCGCTGAGAGTGGGCGGGGGATGCTCGGCCGGTTCGACGGCGATCGGCTGGGGTTGGAGGAGATCCATCGGTTCCCCAACGGCCCCGTCCGGATGCTCGACACCCTCTACTGGGACCTCCCCCGCCTCTTCGACGAGATGAAGGACGCGATCCGCAAGACGGTTGCGTCCAAGGCCTCGCTCGACGCCGTCGGCGTGGACACCTGGGGCGTCGACTTCGGCCTGATCGGCCGCAACGACACCCTGCTGGGCAACCCCGTCCACTACCGCGACCCCCGCACCAACGGCATGATGGACGCCGCCTTCGCGAAGATCGCCAAGGAGCGGATCTACGAGATCACCGGTCTCCAGTTCCTGCCGTTCAATACCGTCTATCAACTGCTGGCCCTCAAGGAATCCGGCTCGCCCTTGCTGGACGTGGCCGAGACCATGCTGATGGTCCCGGACGTCCTCGGCTGGCTGCTGACGGGCGTCCGCAGGGCCGAGCGCACCGACTCCTCCACGACCCAGCTTCTGGACCCCCGCACCGGCCGGTGGTCGGACGAGATCTGCAACGCGCTGGGGCTGCCGGCGTCGATCCTCCCCGAGCTGATCGAGCCCGGCAGCGAGCTGGGCCCGCTCCGCGCCTCGGTGGCCGAGGAAGTCGGCCTGGCGAAGCCCGTGACGGTGATCGCCCCGCCGACCCACGACACCGCCAGCGCCGTGGTCGCCGTGCCGACCGCCAGCAAGACCGTCGGCACGGACCTCCCGCCCGACTGGTGCTACCTCAGCTCCGGCACCTGGTCGCTGCTGGGCGTCGAGGTCCCCCAGCCCGTCATCAATGAGGAAACCTACCGCTACAACTTCACCAACGAGGGGGGCGTCCTGGGGACGACCCGCCTGCTGAAGAACATCATGGGGCTCTGGCTGGTGCAGGAATCGCGCCGGACCTGGGCCCGGGCCGGCAACGAGCTGAGCTATCCG
Source organism: Paludisphaera rhizosphaerae (assembly GCF_011065895.1). Classification (NCBI taxonomy): domain Bacteria; kingdom Pseudomonadati; phylum Planctomycetota; class Planctomycetia; order Isosphaerales; family Isosphaeraceae; genus Paludisphaera; species Paludisphaera rhizosphaerae. The sequence continues at coordinate 7,256 of NZ_JAALCR010000042.1, forward strand.
CAGCTCATGTCGATGGCCTCGGCCTCGCCGGCGTTCGGCGCGCTGATCGACCCGGACGACCCGTCGTTCCTCTCGCACGGCGACATGCCCGCGCGGATCGTCGCCTACTGCCAGAAGACCGGCCAGCCCGCGCCGGAGTCCGAAGGGGCCGTGATCCGCACCTGCCTGGAAAGCCTGGCGTTGAAGTACCGCTGGACGATCGAGCGGCTGGAGTCGATCTGCAAGACGAAGATCAAGACGATCCACATCGTCGGCGGCGGCTCCAACAACACGCTGCTCTGCCAGTTCGCCGCCGACGCCTGCGGCCGACCCGTCCACGCCGGCCCCGTGGAGGCCACCGCCATCGGCAACATCCTGATGCAGGCCCTGGGTCGAGGCCGCATCGGCTCGCTGGCCGAACTCCGCTCCATCGTCGCCCGCTCGTTCCCCGTCACCGTCTACGAGCCCCGCTCCTCCGCCGCCTGGGACGACGCCCACGGTCGGTTCCAGGAGTTGGTGAAGTCCTGAGCGCCGTCGGTTGAACGGCCGCATCTCGCCGGGTGAGGGTCATCCGATTTCGCAGGGGATCTCGGGTCGCGATCCGGACCATAACGGCCTTCCCCCCTCGCGGGGGAAGGTGGCCCTCCGGGCCAATACTGTTCGGCACGACTTGCATATAAGCCATCGGAGGCGATTGCCTCCCTTCTCCCCTGGTGGGAGAAGGTGCCCCGTAGGGGCGGATGAGGGGGGTCATAACCGTCGGCGGACGTTGGGATCCCCCTCATCCGGCCTTCGGCCACCTTCTCCCACCAGGGGAGAAGGGAGGTTTCCATCGCTTCTTCTGAAGCTCAATTCCCGTGCCGAACAGTATTGGCCCGAAGGGCCGGATGAGGGGGGATCAGCGTCGCTTTGAAAGTCGTGCTTTGGACCTGGATCCGAAGCCGGTCGTCCCCCTCATCTGACCGCTTCGCGGTCTGTCTTCCCGCGAGAGGGGGAAGACCGTTTGACTGCCCCTCCGCGACGCTCGATCCGAAATCCGCCAACCCTCACCGGCCGCTGCGCGGCTGCCCGCTCCCGGGGGGAGAGGGGACTTGTGTCAACTCCGCCAATCGGCTTCCTTCGCAACGGTCGATGATCGAAGCCGTCTGTCGCAACATCGCAAGCAGTATCGATTTAAACATCGAAACATCGGTCCGGAGAATTGGCTTCGATCGGCGAGAAAACGCGCATCGGACGATGCGCCTTTGCCCGCTGTCAGGCCTGTCCCGATCCCACCGGATTGTCAAAGAGCCTTCCCCGGGCGACTGTCTCTATCCTGATAGTACGACCAAATCGTCAATGTTTTCCCGAAAGCGCAGGCGGTTGCGGGATCGGCCCGAATTCGGTAGGATCGCCGCCGGAATGGACACCCAGGTTATGACATCATGGATGGGGACTCGATCATGGATGCGAGTCGAAGTCGGCAATGGCGTCGCGTTTTGGCGATGCTGCTCTTCCTGATCCCGGCCGCGGCGTCTTTGGGCGTGCTCGGGCTTCGCGTCGCGACGGTCGTCGGCCCGCTGGGCTTTCTCGACACCACGACCAGCGGCGAATCGGTTCAGCTTCTCAACGTGATGAAGCTTCAGCGCGGGCTGCCGCTGTACGATCATCCCGTCGAGCCGCCGTTCTATCCGCTGGCGATGCACAACATCGGCTTCTACAAGGCTTACGCCTGGGCGGTTTCGACCCTGGGGTCAGACGCCGAGGACCTGGCGCGCGGGGCTCGCCTGTTCACGCTGGCTCTGGCCGCGATGGGCCTGGGGGCGGCGCTCGCCTACGGCCTGATCGACCTCCGTCGCCGCGATCCCCGGCTCGACTCACCCTGGGTCGCCCCGACGATGGTCCTGGCGGCGCTGGCGACGTGGTTCGGGGGGCTGCCCGGTTGGTGGGTCGTCTCGATCCGCCCGGACATCGGCGGGGCGGCGTTCGCCGCGGTCGGCCTGACGCTGGCCCTGGCGATCGGCCCCCGTCGCGAGATCCTCGCCGGGCTGGCGGCGGGCGCGACGCTGGCCGTCGCATGGACGTTCAAACAGTCGTGCATCCTGACCTGGGGGGGGCTGATGCTGTCGGCCCTGGTCATGCGGCGTTGGCGGTTCGCGGCGGCGGTCGCGGCGCCACTGGTCGCGACGGTCGCCGGCGTGAACCTCCTGCTGGGGCCGGATTACCGCTACAACACGATGTTTGCGGTCTCGCTGGCGGGGTTCGACTTCCACAACATCACGAACCTCTCGATCCACCTGGCGATCAAGGGGATCCTGCCGCTGACCATTGCGGCCCTGGCCCTGGCGGGCCTCCGGGGCGCGTCCTGGCTGCGGGCCGACGAGAAGGCCGCCCTGGCCTGCTGCGCCGGGACGACCCTGATGGGGGGCCTGGCCGCCTGCTATCGCAACGGCTCGGCCATGAACTACTTCTTCGAGTTCAACGCCGTGGCCGGTCTGCTGGCCGTCGTGCTGGGGCGTCGGCTGGTGGAGGTCGTCGCCGAGCGCGGCCACGTCTGGGCGCTGGCGGCGGTCGCCGCGGCCGGGCTGGGGGCGACCGCGCAGGACGTCGTCCGGGTCGTCGCGCCGTCGAGGTTCGACCTGGTCCACGACCGCTTCGACGTCGGTCGCCGGGCGGAACTGGACCGGGCCCGGGGCTTGCTTCAGAAGGCCGACGGCCCGGTCTACTGCCAGCCGGCCCTCTCCGGGCTGACGCTCGGCCTGCCGTTCCCCGTTTACAACTTCGACGACGAGCCGTTCTTCCATCGCCCAGCCGCCCAGCGGGGCCTTTTGAAGGGCGACGGCGTTGCAGGCCAGGTGCTCTCCCGCTACTTCCGCGTGATCGTCGCAGAACCCGAAAACGACTACCTGCTCTCGCTCGCCCGCCAGGCCGGCTACGTCGAACGCGAAGATTGGAAATATTTCCACGTGTTGACCTCGCCCGACGTTTCCACGGCTCTCGCTCGCTGAGCGGACTGTCCGGCGTCTTCCCCCCTGGAGGGGGAAGACAGATCGCGAAGCGATCAGATGAGGGGGAAGACCGCCAAGGAGTTCTCGGTTGCCGGTTCCCCGTTTTCAGCCGGGGGAACGTAGTCGCAAGCCTCGGTTGAGAGGGTGGCCCGGGCGGCCCGCCCGGGCGTCGCAAGCCTGGGATTGAAGACGTCCGGGCGGGCCGCCCGGACCACCGGCCGCCAGGCACTTAGCCAGTCTGCAACCCATGAGCAAACTGTTCAGGCACTCCTCCCGAAACAGATTCTGAACCGACCCCGAAGCACGACACCCCGAAGGAGCCACGGATGAGCTCGACGACCTCGGCCGACATGGACGGACTCGCGGCGAGGCGACTGGACCTCGCGGCGCCCGCAGCTCTTGACGACGCCGACGCCCGCGCCGCGCGGCGGTTCGACGTCGCGGCGATCCTGGCGCTGGCCCTGGTGGTGATCGCCGGCCGGGCGCCGTACTTCGACACGTTCGACTTCATGGGGAAGGACGGGCCGCTCTACGTCAACGCCCTGAAGCTGGACGCCAGCTTCAACGTGCCGATGCCCGGCAACATCGGCTACGTCCTGCTGGGCAAGCTGGCGAACGCCTTCTGGGCCGAGCCGGTGACGGCCTTTCTGGCGGTGAACGTCGGCCTGACGATCGTGGGGGCGGCGTTCGCCTATCTGTTCGGGACGCTGGTGGTTTCCCGACCGCTGGCCGCAGCCGCCGCGCTGGCGATGACGTGCAATCCGATGGTCTGGTGGCACGGCGGGGCGATCGCCAGCTACCCCGTCTGGCTGGCCGTGCTGCCGGCGATCGGCTGGTTCGGCCTCCGCTATCAGCGTGAGGGCCGCACGGGCGACCTGATCGGCGTGAGCCTCGCGCTCGGGATCGGGACGATCCTCCGCCCCGACCTGCTGGCCTTCGGCGGGCCGCTCTGGGCGGGCTCGCTGCTGCTGGGCCGGGCGTCAATCCGGCAGTGGCTGATCGGCGGCGCGATCGTGGCGGCCTGCTGCTGCTGCTGGTTCTTCGGCACCGCCTGGATCCTGGGGGGCGTCGACGTCTACCTGGGCCGCGTCGAGGCCAAGCACGAGGGGGACAAGGCGGGCTTCTCCCTGTTCGGCCGCGGCCTGTTCGAGGGCCTTTTGCGCAACATGGTGAAGTACGGCCTGTTCCTGGCCTGGGGCTCGATCCTGGCGATCCCGCCGTTCGTGGTCGGCCTGGCGAAAGTGCTGCGGCCTTCCAACTGGCGTGAACTTCTGCTGGCGACGCTCTGGGTCGGGCCGTCGTGGGCGTTCTCGTTCCTGATCTTCGCCGGCAACGCGGGGCTGATCTTTCCGTTCCTCCCCCTGCTCTACCTGGGCGCGGCGATCGGCTTCCGGACCCTCGCCGGCGAGCGCCGGGCGTTCGCGGCGATGACGATCCTGGCGCTGCTGGGCGCCCTGCAGTACACCCAGACGCGACTCCTCCCGCAGCACAACCAGCGCGACGTGATCCTGAACGTCACCTTCCTGCGCTACAGCGGCGCCGGCATCACCCAGCGCTACAACTTCAACCTCGACGACTTCGACGTCTCCCCCGCCCTGGCCGACGTCCGCCGCCAGATGAAGAACCCCGGGCCCATCCCCGGCACTCCCGAACTGCTGCCGGGTCAGGTGCTGCCGAGGTGAATCGGATCTCGGAAATGCCAGCGCTGCTGCAATTTTCCTGATCCGGGACCATGACGGTCTTCCCCCCTCGCGGGGGAAGACAGATCGCGAAGCGATCAGATGAGGGGGCGACCGGCGTCGGATTCGCGTCCGACGGTTCGGTTTTGGCACCGAGCCGATCCCCCCTCATCCGGCCGCTTCGCGGCCACCTTCCCCCGCGAGGGGGGAAGGCCGTTTTCATCCTGCGTCTCGTCTCAGACCGACACCGGGAACGGGTTCCGCTCGGTGAAGGCGGCCTTCTGGTGCCAGTACGGGTACGGCAACGGCTGGGCGCTGGCGGCGTCGAGCTTGGCGACCTGCTCGGCGGTGAGGTTCCAGCCGACGGCGCCGAGGTTCTGCTTGAGCTGCTCCTCGTTGCGGGCGCCGATGACGACGGTGGCGACGCTCGGGCGCTGGAGGAGCCAGTTGAGGGCGACCTGCGGGACGGACTTCCCGGTCTCGGCGGCGACCTCGTCGAGGGCGTCGACGACCTTGTAGAGGTACTCGTCCTCGACCTGCGGGCCGGCGTCGACGGCCGCCTTGGTGTTCAGTCGGCTGACGGCGGGCCTGGGTTGGCCGCGGCGGATCTTGCCCGTGAGACGCCCCCAGCCCAGCGGGCTCCAGACCACCGCGCCGACGCCTTCTTCCAGGCCGAGCGGCATCAGCTCATGCTCATAGTCGCGGCCGATCAGCGAGTAATACGCCTGGTGGGCGATGTACCGCGGCCAGCCGTACTTGTCGGACGTGGCGAGCGCCTTCATCAGGTGCCAGCCCGAGAAGTTGGAGCAGCCGACGTAGCGGATCTTTCCCTCGCGGACGAGCTGGTCGAGCGTGCTGAGGACCTCCTCGTGCGGGGTCTCGGCGTCGTAGGCGTGGAGCTGGAAGAGGTCGATGTAATCGGTCTTCAGCCGCTTGAGCGCCTTGTGGATCGTGTCGATCAGGTGGAACCGCGACGAGCCGACGTCGTTGGGGCCGGTCCCGCGGCGGAACGTCGCCTTGGTGGAGATCAAGACCTGGTCGCGCTTGCCCTCGATCGCCTGGCCGAGGATCTCCTCCGCCGCGCCCTTCGAGTAAACGTCGGCCGAGTCGAACATGTTGAGGCCGGCGTCGAGGCAGACGTCGATCAGCCGCCTGGCCTCGGCGACGTCGGTCTCGCCCCAGGCCTTGAACATCTCCGTGTTGCCGCCGAAGGTCCCCGTGCCGAAGGTCAGGGCCGGGACCCGGAAGCCGGACGCGCCGAGACGTCGATATTCCATGATGCGTTCATCCTCGGGTTTCTTGATGATCAGTCAACCAAAACGTCTTCAGGATCGGGGCCGCGCGAGCGGCGGGATCACCCGCGCCGCGCGGAGTTTGTCGAAGAACTCGCCGAACATATCCTCGGTGTCGATGCAGTCGTGGAAGCCGTGGCGGCGGGCCTTGATCGTGCTGGTGATGTTGTCGAACTCGGAGTGGAAGATGAAGTCGCCGAAGGCCCACGACGCGACCTGTTCATAGGGGATCGGCTCCAGGCCGTACTTCTTGACGGTGTCATCCCAGAGCGGGTTCTTGTCGGCCATGTATTCGGCCAGCTTGAAGGGGACCGGCGGGGCGACGTCCATGTCGAACATCCGGGCGATCCGCGGCCAGAGGTTTTCCCAGCGGAAATAATCGCCGTTGGTGATGTTGTAGATCTCGCCGCGGGCCTGCGGGGTCGTCCCGGCCCAATCGGCTGCGCTCGCCAGGATGTCGGCCGAGCTGACCTGGTAGAGGGCTCGATACGCCCCCAACGGGCCGGGGAACCGCAGCGGCAGCCCCAACTCCCTGGACAGTGTGGCGTAGACGGCGATCACCATCGCCAGGTTCATCGGGTTCCCCACGGCGAAGCCGCAGACGGCCTCCGGGCGGAGGGCCGTCCAGGACCACGCCTTCCCCTCGCTCCGACGCCGGAGGATGTCTTCCTGGTCGTAGTAGAAATTGGGCGGCATCAGCCGAGGGTCGTCCTCGCGGGCCGGCGTTTTGAACGGGCCGAGGTCGGCCCCGTACGCCTTACCCCCCTGATACAGCGTGACGTGGCGGAGGCCGGGAGCTGTCGGCTCCAGCACGTCCAGCAGGTTGTTCAGCAGGGCGGAGTTCACCGCGCTCTTCTCGGCGGCGGTCGGCTTCTCCACGTACGCGCCGAAGACCAGGTGGGTGGCGTCCGAGAGGCTGCCGAGCTTGTCGCGGACGTCCGCTGGATCGAGCAGGTCGACCGAGATCGGCCGGACGCCGGGCAGGTCCACCGGCCGTCGCGAGAGCCCGTAGACCGTCGTCCCCGCCTGCCTCGCGAAGTGCTCCGCCGCGGCCCGGCCGATCACCCCCTGCGCCCCGGCGACCACGACGCTGCGATCGCGTGTTGACATGATGAATCCCTCTACTCGAAATCCCCGGTCGGCCGTCACGCCTTCTTCGGGTTGGGCCTCGGCTTCTTCTCGACTGTCGGCTTCGCGGGCTCGACTTCGACGGGGGCCTCGATGAACGACCGCGCGTGCTCTTCCAGGAGCCGGCCGGCGGTCGCGCCGTCACCCTTTTCCAGAGCGTCGACGACCTGGTCGTGCCATGCGGCGATCGCCGGCCAGTCGAGGTTGCGGCGGGCGACCGTGATCCGCGTGCGGGTCTCGAAGGCCAGCGACTCCCAGACCTGCATGAGCGTCCCGTTGTTCGCCGCCCGGACGATCGCCCGGTGGAAGGCCAGGTCGTGGCGGGCGTAGCCCTCGCGGTCGTCTTTGCGAGCCGCGGCGACCATCTCGCGAACCGACTCCCGCAACTCCTTCAGATCGCAGCCCGTGACCCTGGGCGCGGCGGACTCGGCGGCCAGCCGTTCCAGGGCCCCGCGCACGGCGTAAGCCTCGGCCGTCTCGCGCTCGCCGACGTCGCGGACTCGCGTCCCCTTGTAGGGCGACGACTCCACGAGCCTCAGCGACTCCAACTCCCGGAGCGCCTCGCGCACCGGCGTCTGGCTCGATTCGAACTCCGCCGCGATCTTCAACTCCACCAACCGCTCCCCCGGCTGCAGCGTCCCGTCCAGGATCCGCCTCGCCAGCTCGCGCCGGATGTGGTCGCTCAGGCAGCTTCGTTCGTAGCCCATGGCCGTCTCTCCCTCCGACGACGAATCGTATATTATCGATAATCGATGTCAAGGGGCGCGGCGAGGCTACGGGTCGGTTCCGGTAGGTTGGGTGTGTGAGTTCGTTCCGGATGCTAACGCCGCGCCAGGGCGTGCCTCACGCGGAGGATGATCCGTTCGAGCGGGTCGAGCTGGGCGATCTCGTCGAGGCGGGCGCGGATGGCGAGGACGTCGTCGGTGATGATGTTGAGGACGCCGTCGTCGACGAGGGACGGGACGCGGTCGGCGCTGTTGACGGTCCAGGCGTGGACGGCCTTGCCTCGGCGTCGGGCGCGGTCGACGAACGTGCGAGTGGCCAGGCGGGCCTCCATCATCAGGAACTCCACGTCCAGCCGCGTGGGGTCGCCGATCACGGCGCCGGAGATGAAGCCGACGTCGATGTCGGGGGCGACCTTCCGCATCTTCGCCAGCGCGGGGACGGACTGGCCGCAGATGTGCACGCGCTTGACTTCCTGGGCCTTGCGGACGGCCTCGACGACCGGCTCCACCAGCGCGACGGCCTCGGCGTCGTTCTTGGCCTTCAGCTCGATGTTCAGGCGAATCGGCAGGTTGTGGGACGCCTCCAGGAACTCCTCCAACGTGGCGATCCGCTCGCCGGCGAACTTGGGATCGAAGGGGGTGCCGATGTCGACCGCTCGGAGCTGTTCGAGGGTCGAATCGGTGATCCTCAGCGGCGAGCCGGCGATGCGGATCAGGTCGTCGTCGTGGGCGATGACGAGGTGGCCGTCCCTGGTCTGCTGGACGTCGATCTCGGCCCACTCCGCGCCGGCCTGGGCGGCGACTCGCAGGGCGGCGACGGAGTTCTCCGGGCCGTGGAAGGCGCCCGCGCGGTGGGCGGTGATCTCGACGCGCTCGACGACGGGGATATCGTCCATGAGGGCGTCGGCCGTGAGGGCGGCGGGGACGAGCGCGGCGGCGGAGAGGGCGAACGCGGCCGTGGTCCACCATCGGGCCTTCGGTTCGGAGACGACCGTCTCGCGGATCGCCCCGCCGGCCCGGCGGTATTCCGCCATGCCGAGCGCCGCCAGGATCGCGGAGGCCGTCGCCGAGAATGCGGCGAGCGCCAGACCGTCGAACGCCAGCAGCCCGGTCGTCGCCGCCACCGCCGTCCTCGGCCCGTGGCCGACGTGGTCGAGGATGTAACCGTTGAGCACGCTCAGCCCGGCCGAGAGCGCGAACCAGCCGCCGATCGTCGCCGCGCCCCCGCCGAGCACGATCACGGCCAGCCGGCGCAGCCTTCCCGAGGTCCTCGCCGCGCTGGCCCGGAGCGCCGTCCAGGGGAGCCGGGCCTCCTCGAACATCACGGCCTGCACGGCGAACAGCCATCGCAGGTAGAGCCAGACGGCGAGCCCCGCATACACCAGCGCGATCGCGCCGACGACGATCACTCCCTCCCAGAATTCGCGGGGGCGATCGACCACGAGCCGGTTGAGGTCGTGCGGACCCCAGAGCCACCTGTAGGCCAGGGCCCCCGTCGCCGCGAAAGGGATCCCCAGGATCAGGTACAGCACGGCTTGAAGGAGGTCGACCTTGAGCACGGCCGGCAGTCGCTTGGCGGCGTCGAACGCGTGCCAGACGCCGGGGCCGTCGCCCGCGAGCACCCCCATCACGCCGGCCGTCCGCAGGTGGAACGTCGTGAGCTGCAAGGCCGTCAGGAGCGCCAGCCCCGCCAGCCCCACCGGCGACAGGAAGAACGCGACGATCTCGAAGTTGCCGACCGAGCACCGCCCCCACGACTGCAACGCCAGCCGCAACACCCCCGCCGCCGTCGGCGCCAGCACCGCCGCCTCGATCAGCGAGAACGCCACCGAATACGTCGTCAACGGCCCCAGCCGCCGCCAGATCCGCCGGAGGATGAGCGAGATCGGGCTCTCATGTGCGTCCATGTTCACGGCGGGCGTCGTCGCATCGCTCATGGGGTGCCCCGATCCGAGACCGTAACGGCCTTCCCCCCTCGCGGGGGAAGGTGGCCGCAAAGCGGCCGGATGAGGGGGGATCGGCGTCGGGTTTTCGAGATTCACCCTCGAATCCGAATCGACCGCAACGCTCTCCTGGCCTTCGCCAGGACCCATTCTCCCACGCGAACGCGAGCCGGAGAAGCCAGACGACTCTATCGGTTCGACGTCCAGTTCTTTCGGAAGTTCGGCCCGCCGTCGATGCTCGCCACGAAGTGGATCGAGTCGAGCCCTTTCGCCTGAGTCTCCCAGTACAGCCCGACATAACAGGCCACGGCCAATTGCCATGCGGCGTTCGGCTCGCCGCCGCTCATCGGCAGGGCGAACATGGGCCGGGTCCGATCGCCGAACCAGTCCTGGATTTCGGCCTGCAGCGGCTCCGGCGCTTGGGCGGCGTTCGCATCAAGCGATACGCCGAACGTCGCGAACCACTCAGGGAGCCGTTCCATCAGCTTCAGGGGACGGCGGCGATCCGCCTTGGGGACGATCAACAACCGGCGATCGTCGCCGAGGCTGCCCGCATGTTCGGCGGTCACCGCGACCGTCATCTCTGGGACAAACTCGGCCAGCCCCAGCCTGACCGCGAATGCGGGCGGACTGTCAGGAATGGCGCAGCTTACGGATTGATTGAGGTATTCACCGGCCTCGTTGCCCAGGACGGTCCCGTAAATTGGATTGCGACGGAAGGAGCGTCTGCGAGGGAGTACGCCTTCACCACCCAGTCGGTCAAATCGCTCATCTCTAGACATTTCCAGAGGGATCGCCAAGACCCCACCCCCGGCGAACCCGCTCCAGAAACGATGCGTCCCCGGAAAAGATTCGCTCCAGAGGGAGAGCCATGAGTCCATGTCGCGGAATTCCAACCCGTAAGGAGGGACCACGCAATAATACTCGGTGCCGTGAAGAAGCATCATCATAGATCCATGGCATTGAGTGCGGCAGTGGCTGACGGCGCGTCAGTCTGGGGCCATAACGGCCTTCCCCCCTCGCGGGGGAAGGTGGCCCGAAGGGCCGGATGAGGGGGACGCTACCAAAAGCTTCGGGACCATTTCATGAACGGCTTATGAGAGTCTTGATCCGTAGCTGCCTGGACGGAATCATGCCGATGATCGTCGTCGAATTTGCCTGGCCAACCTACAGCGAACCCAATACAGCGTGAAGACTCGAACAAGCCTTTGTCGGACAGGCACACGGCTTGATTGGCGTCGATACCGATCCATGACCTCCCTCTGCCGCTCCGTCCCGAAATCCCAATCGAAAGCCTGACGTTCTGGGTAGATGACGAAGTAAAGGCTGATCCAAACGCCGTACAGGAAGAGGCCGAGCATGACCACCGGCGTGAAAAGCCATTCCCACCAGGCGATCGGTGTTTCGTCACCCCAAGCACGGTGGAGAGGTAGACGCATAATCCCTCCTCTGGCAGCTGCCCCAATTGTAGCCGCCCCTCGCCTGCACGACCTTCAAGGTGGCTCATTCGGGTTCGTCGCAGGCTTTTGGTCGCGCCCCCCTCATCCGGCCCTTCGGGCCACCTTCCCCCGCGAGGGGGGAAGGCCGTTGTGGTCTCGGATTTGGGATTCATACCATTCGCTCTCGATACGCGAGGATCGCCTCGACGACCGCACCGACGTCCTTCACGACGTCGTCGTTCGCGAGCCGTAGGACGTGGAGGCCCTGGGATTCCAGCCATTTTTGCCGAGCGTCATCGTATTCAAATCGGCCGACGTGGCTCTCGCCGTCGAGTTCGATCGCGAGGCGACGGGCCGGCTCGTAGAAGTCGACGACGTACGGGTCGAACGGCACCTGACGGCGGAACTTCAGGCCGAGTCGGCGGAGGTCTCGAAGCTCGCGCCAGAGGGCTCGCTCGGGCTGGGTCATGTCGCGGCGCAATCGCCGGGCGCGGGTGAGGGGATCGTTGGAAGGATCGGGGCTGAGCGGCATCGGTCAGTCCTCGAGATAAGCCATAAGCTCCTGGTGTCGCCCCCCTCATCCGGCCCTTCGGGCCACCTTCCCCCGCGAGGGGGGAAGGCCGTTGTGGGCCCGAATCAGGCCTTCTTCTTCAGCAGGTCCTGCAACGCGTAGACGTCAAACGCTTCGCCTTGCAGGCGTTCCATGGCGGCGACGGCGGCCCTGGCGCCGGCGAGGGTGGTGATGCAGGGGACGCCGTGGCTGACGGCGCTGGCGCGGATGCGGCCTTCGTCGGTGCGGGCGCCCTTGCCGCTGGGGGTGTTGATGATCAGGGCGATGGCGCCGTTGGCCAGGTGGTCCAGCAGGTTCGGCCGGCCTTCCTGGATCTTGCGGACGACCTCCAACTCGATCCCCTCGGCCGTCAGCGCGGCGCCGGTGCCGCTGGTGGTCATCAGCTTGTAGCCCATCTCGGCGAGCTTCCGCGCGATGGGGACGATCCCCTTGCGGTCCCTCGCGGCGACGCTGACGAAGACGTTACCCTCGGTCGGCAGCCGGCTGCTGGCGCCAAGCTGCGCCTTGGCGAAGGCCGTGGGGAAGTCGACGGCGATTCCCATCACCTCGCCCGTGGAGCGCATCTCCGGGCCCAGCACGATGTCCACGCCCGGGAACTTGGCGAACGGGAAGACCGCCTCCTTCACCGAGACGTAGTTCGGCGTCGGCTCCTCGGTGATCCCCAGCTCGGCCAGCGTCTTGCCGGTCATCACGCGGGCCGCCGCCTGCGCCAGGTTCAGACCGGTCGCCTTGGAGACGAACGGCACCGTCCGCGAGGCCCGCGGGTTGACCTCCAGAACGTAGACCTCGCCGTCCTTCACGGCGAACTGGATGTTCATCAGCCCGCGCACGCCCAGGGCGTCGGCCAGGGCGTAGGTCTGGGCCTTCAGGCGGTCGACGATCTCGGCCGGCAGCGAATAAGGCGGGATGACGCAGGCGCTGTCGCCGGAGTGGATCCCGGCCTCCTCGATGTGCTGCATCACGCCGCCGACGATCGTCCGCTCGCCGTCGGAGACCGCGTCGACGTCCACCTCGACGGCGTCCTCCAGGAACTTGTCGATGAGGATCGGCCGGTCCGGGCTGGCCTCCACGGCCTCGGTCATGTAGCGGTCGAGGCTGGTCTCGTCGTAGACGATCTCCATCGCCCGCCCGCCCAGCACGAAGCTCGGCCGGACGACCACCGGGTAGCCGATCCGCTGGGCGATCCGCCGCGCCTCCTCGTTCTGCGTGGCCGATGCGTTGGGGGGCTGCTTCAGGCCCAGCCGCTCGATGACCTGGCGGAACCGCTCGCGGTCCTCGGCCACGTCGATGTTGTCCGGGCTGGTGCCGATGATCGGCACGCCGGCGGCCTCCAGCGCCTTGGCCAGGTTCAGCGGGGTCTGGCCGCCGAACTGGACGATCACCCCCGTCGGCTGCACGCGCTCGCAGATGTCAAGCACGTCCTCGACGGTCAGCGGCTCGAAGAAGAGGCGGTCGGACGTGTCGTAGTCGGTGCTGACGGTCTCCGGGTTGGAGTTGACCATCACCACCTCGTAGCCGTCGGCCTTGAGGGCGAACGCCGCCTGGCAGCAGCAGTAGTCGAACTCGATCCCCTGCCCGATCCGGTTCGGCCCGCCGCCCAGAATCATGACCCGGGGCCGGTCGCCGACGCGGGCCTCGTCCTCGCGCTCGTAGGTCGAGTAGTAGTAAGGCGTGACGGCCTCAAACTCCGCGGCGCAGGTGTCGACCAGCTTGAAGACCGAGTCGATCCCCCGGCGGCGACGGTCGCGGCGGACCTCGTTCTCGGTCGAGTGCCAGAGGTTGGCGAGCTGCCGGTCGGAGAAGCCGGCCTGCTTGGCCTCGAAGATCAGCTCGTCGGACGCCTCATCGAGCGACTCGACCTGTCGGAGCCGGCCCTCGATTTCGCAAAGCTCGGCGATGTTCGCCAGGAACCACGGGTCGACGTTCGTCAATTCGTGGACCCGTTCGACGCTCATCCCGGAGAGGAGCGCGTAGCGGAGGTACCAGAGGCGGTCGATGTTGGGGGTGGCCAGCTTGGCGATGATGTCGTCCTCGCTGGGCTGGGAGGGCGTCCCCCACAGGTCCTTCTTGTCGCAGCCGATGCCGAACCGGCCCACTTCCAAACCCCGGAGCGCCTTCTGGAGCGACTCCTTGAACGTCCGGCCGATCGCCATGACCTCGCCGACCGACTTCATCTGGGTCGTGAGGACGGCGTTGGCCTCGGGGAACTTCTCGAACGCCCAGCGCGGGACCTTGGTGACGACGTAGTCGATCGTCGGCTCGAAGCAGGCGGGGGTCTCGCGGGTGATGTCGTTGCGGATCTCGTCGAGCCGGTATCCCACGGCCAGCTTGGCGGCGATCTTGGCGATCGGGAAGCCCGTTGCCTTGCTCGCCAGGGCGCTGGAGCGGCTGACGCGGGGGTTCATCTCAATGACCACCATCCGGCCGTCGCGGGGGTTGATGGCGAACTGGACGTTCGACCCGCCGGTGTCCACGCCGATCTTGCGGAGGACGGCCAGCGAGGCGTCGCGCATCCGCTGGTATTCCTTGTCGGTGAGCGTCTGGGCCGGGGCGACGGTGATGCTGTCGCCGGTGTGGACGCCCATCGGGTCCAGGTTCTCAATGGAGCAGACGATCACGGCGTTGTCCGCCGAGTCGCGCATGACCTCCATCTCGAACTCCTTCCAGCCGATGAGGGATTCCTCGATCAGGCAGGAGTGCGTCGGGCTGATCTCCAGCGCGTAGTTGACCATGCGGTCGAACTCTTCGCGGTTGTAGGCGATGCCGCCGCCGGAGCCCCCCAGGGTGAAGCTGGGCCGCAGGACGCAAGGCAGGCCGACCATCTCGTCGCGGATCCGGCGGGCGTCGTCGAGGCTCTCGGCCAGGCCGGAACGGGCGCTCTCCAGGCCGATCTCGTCCATGGCCTTCTTGAAGAGGTCGCGGTCCTCGGCCTTGCGGATGGCCTCGGCGGAGGCGCCGATCAGGAAGCAGCCGTGGCGGGCGAGCACGCCAGATTCGGCCAGGGCCATGCCGACGTTCAGCCCGGTCTGACCGCCGAGGGTCGGCAGCACGGCGTCGGGCTTCTCAACGGCGATGATCCGCTCGACGACCTCGGGGAGGACCGGCTCGATATACGTCCGGTCGGCCATCTCGGGGTCGGTCATGATCGTGGCCGGGTTCGAGTTGACCAGAACGACCTCGTACCCCTCCTCGCGCAGGGCCTTGCACGCCTGCGTCCCCGAATAGTCGAACTCACAGGCCTGGCCGATGACGATCGGCCCCGCGCCGAGGATCAGGATCTTGTTGATGTCGGTTCGCTTGGGCACGGCTGGTCGCTCGCTCTCGCGTCGTTCGGGTCGGGGGGAATCAGATCGGGCCGGGCGGTCGGTCGAACCGTCCGGCGGCTTCGCGTCGCGTGGATCTTGTCGGAGGCTTGCTCGCTCGCTTCCACCGGAGGTTCGCTCGGGGTGCCATGGCCACGCTTGCGTGACCATGAACCGGCGTGGGTTGGCCTGGATCCGTCGCCGATCGCATGGCCACGCAAGCGTGGCCATGGCACCCGATCAGGATCGACCTTCCAGCCAGAGGGTGGGAAACGGGCGAGGATACTCCTTCGAGGCACGCACGAGACGCGCATCGGGCCGCGCTCGGCCTCGGACGTTCTCGCGAGGCGGCGCGGCCCGGAAAATTTCCCGATCTTAGCAATTTTCGAAGGCCCCCGGCAAGGGCGAGGGCTCTGCGAAACGGGTCGACGGGTCGGTCCTCACAACTCCAGGGAATGGGAGAGGAGCCATTCGGCCTCTCGCCGAGCGAGAGCGACCTCGTGGGGATAGGCCACGTTCTTGTGGTAGCGGATCCATTCCCTCCAGATGTTGTAGAGGGAATAGGCCTTGGCGGTCACGATGCTGCCGAAGGCGGGGTCAGGGTAGGCGAGTTGCGGCGAACTGAACCGAAGATCGACCAGGGCCTGAGCCCAATTGCCCAGGTGGTGAAAAGACCCCTTGCCCTTCAGAGCCGCCCTCAAGTCGCTTTTCGTAATGGGCTGGTTTTTATCAAAACCGGATACATCGAAGAAGGCGGCCTTGAGCGTCATCTCGGCGACGTACCCCCAGAGATAGATGGCGGCTGTCCGACGGTTCGACGCCTGGAGTACGATCGCATCCGCCGCTCGCTGACGGGCGGCCAACCGGAATTCATTGATACTGTCGTCTTGAAATCGATCGGGGAGTGGCTTGGGCATGAGTCGACGACCATGTCTCGCGGCCGGAGAATTCAGGCGACGCGATCACATCGCCGACTCAAGGAGTGTCGCTGGGATCATGATCGTCCACACAGCCTTGCTCCTGGGCAGTTGCTCGACGAGACGTCCTAAAGCAGCGTCGGCCTCCTGCCTCGAGGCGAACAGGAGTCGCGGCTTACCGCCGGGGAAGAGAAGCGAAGCCCCCTCGGCCCTCATCGCCGCCAAGCATTCCTCCTCGGTGACGGGGTCTCCCTTCCGGAGGAGCGGCACGACTTCGCAGGGGAGCATCTCGGCTTCGTAGGCCTCGGGATAGGTCAGGCCCAGGATCAACGCCAGTTTGTCCGCGATTTCTTGCCCTTCAACCTCCTGATAAGCCCGTCTGACGACGTCGACTCGCTCTTCGTGGGGAACATCCTTCCATTCGTCCCATACGACGGTAACCCGCCGCATCCCCGTTCTTGGGTAATGATCCTCACGGATGACGGGCTGGCCGGACTCGTGGTTTTCTCTCAGCTCTCGTGACAATTCGGAGACGAGCCTCTGCACTCTCGCCGGAGGCGTGCTCGTCCCATTGGCGATAATCCTGGGCATGATGGTTGCCTCCTTGGTCGGAATCGCCGTCGAGTCGAACGGCCCCGTGGACGTCAACACCTCTCGATGATCGTAACATTCCATGGCCGCCGAAGTCGCCTGCCATCCATGGCGGCCGAAGTCGCTCGGGGCGAGAGGAGGTGATTCTCGGCTCGACGAGGCCGCTTCGGATCAGGAAATGGGGTTGAGGCATCTTGAGGATTCCTCCATAACCCGAGGAGTCGGCCCACGTCCCCGCCTCGAAGGCCTGACGGAATCCCGTCCTATGATCCGGGAGATCGGCTTTGAATTTGAAATTGATCTTTAATTGGAAGACGAAAGCCATTTGGTCGTCGTTGATCGCCTGTCTCGTCCTGGTCTCGCCTACACCTACGTGGGGCGTGGGTCGTTCCCAGCCCGCCGCTCCGAAATCGGGCGGCGCCGCGGCTCCGATCCCGCCGCCGACGCCCTTGGGGTCTGAATCTCAGCCTCAACCTCAACCTCAGCCGTCCCCGCCGGCCGAGGCTAATCCGCAGGTCCCCGGCGAATCCGTCGCCGAGCGCATCACCCTCCTCCAGAAGTCGATCGAGAAGGACGAGAAGCGTCTCGCCGAGCTGAAGGCCGAGCGCGACGACCCCAAAGGGGAGTACGCCGAGGCCGAGGCCACGTTCACCGGGGTCGACGCTTCCCTGAAGGAAGCCCAGGAAGAACTCGGCAAGCTGGGCGACGGCGATCAGGCGAAGCGTACGGAACTCGAGGCCAAAATCGAGCGTCTGCGCAAGGCCCGCGAGCTGACCAAGAACCGCTTCGACCTGGCCATCGAGGACCGCCGGACGGCCATCGAGCAGATCGCCAACCTCACCCAGAAGCTCGAACGCGACCGCCAGGCGCTGGCGAAGCTTGAAGGGACGACCGCCGAAGGGGCGGCCCCCGCCGCTGCCGCTCAGCCGGCGCCCGCACCGGCTCTTGGGGGATCGCCGCCGGCCGCGGCGCCCGCCTCGTCCCCGGCGGCCGCTCCCGCCGCCCAACCGGCGCCCGCGCCGGAGGCCGCCGCGACGCCCGCCCTGCCGGGCATCCTGGGGACGACGCCCGCCCCCGCGACGACCGAGTCCCCCGCTCCGGCGGCGGCCGGCGACCCGAAGAAGCCCGTCGACAAGGAGCTTGTGGAGGCCCGGGAAGACGTCCAGGTGAAGGCCAAGGCCTCCCAGGAGGCCGAGGCCGAGGCTCGCTCGATCACCGACCGGCTGGCGAGCCTTGAGAAAGACCTTGCCTTCGAACAGAAGATGCTGGAGACGGCCCGCAAACGCCGCGAGAACGCCACCGAGAGCCGCGCCGCGCTGACCGCCGCCTTCCGCGAGCGCTCGCTGGCCGGCGCTCCTCGTGAGGAGCTGGACTCACTCCTCTCCAAGGTCCATGAGGTCGAGGAGCGGCTCAAGGCGGCCGTCAAGGACGTCGGCGACCACACCGATCGGGTCAACGAGATCCATTCGATGCGCGCCGAGCTTCAGGCTGAACGCATCGCCACACTGAAGAAGGCCGAGACCGCCCGCGAGCAGGTGGTGAAGGCGGAGGACGCCATCCGTCGCCTGGAGAATCCGTTCAGCCTGCACAACATCATGCTCTGGCTGGTCGACCACGGCCCCAGGATGCTCGTGGTGCTGGCCGTGATGGCTCTCGCTCAGGTGCTCTCGCGGTTCTTCGCCGAGCGGGTGATCCGGCTGCTGGCTCACAGCGGCGTCCGGGGCTCCAGCGTCGAGCACGAGGCCCGCGCCCGGACGCTGGTGGGCGTCTTTCACAATGCGGTCTCCGTGGCCGTCATCGTCGGCGGCGGGATGATGCTTTTGCAGGAGGCGGGCATCCCCATCGCCCCCTTGCTCGGCGGAGCCGCCGTCTTCGGTTTGGCCGTCGCCTTCGGCGCCCAGAACCTCATCCGAGACTACTTCTACGGCTTCGTGATCCTGCTGGAGAACCAGTACAAGCTCAACGACGTCGTCCAGATCGGCGACCTTTCCGGCCAGGTTGAGAAGATCACCCTGCGGATGACGGTCCTCCGCGACCTGGAGGGGCGGGTCCACTTCCTCCCCAACGGCCAGGTGACGGCCGTCACCAACTTCACCCACGGCTGGTCCCGCGCTCTTTTCGAGCTAGGCGTCGACTACCGGGAGAACGTCGACCACGTCATCGCGGTCGTCACGGCGCTCGCCCAGCAGATGCGGAACGATCCGCTGTACGGGCCCATGATCCTGGAGGACGTGACGATGCTCGGCGTCGACGCCCTCGCCGAATGGTCGGTCGTCATCAAGTTCTACATCAAGACCCGGCCGCTCCAGCAGTGGAGCGTCAAGCGCGAGATGCTCCGCCGGATCAAGAACCGGTTCGACGAGCTGGGCATCCAGATCCCCCTCCCCCAGCGAACCGTCTTCTACCACAGCGACCAGGCCGGCCAGGGGCCTCTGTCCGACCAGGTCCAGGGCCAACCTCGGATTCTCCAGGCCGTCCGCTCCTGAATTCCCGCCGTGGGGGGCGTCGGGCGACCGCGCCCCCCTCCGGCTTCCTGGCGAGGCTGGGCTCGCCAACCGTTGAGAACTTTTGCAGGCGTCATCAAGCAATCTTCATTGGATTCGTCGAGGCCGGCCTGCTATCTTTCGAGGACTTCCCGCGAACGGGGACGGACCGTTCGCGACGAATCGACGTCCTTGAAGTACTCAATGGAGGAGCGAAGTGTCTCGAACGAGACGAATTTGGACGGCCGCCGTCGTCTGCCTCGCGGCGGCGTTCGCGCCGGGGCGGGCGTGGGCGGACCCGATCGTGGCCTATGAACTACTCGGGCAGCCCGGGAACCAGGCGACGTTTTCGCCGACGACGACCGCCACGGGCGTTGCCGGCCTGGACATGACCCGGGGCTCCGGGCTGACCACGACCACCGCGGCCAACACGTTCACCTCGACGGGTTGGAACAGCCTCGACCCCAGCATCGACTACGTCCAGTTCGGGTTCAACGTGGACTCGGGCTACGTGGCGAGCGTGGACCAGTTCTACATCGCGACGCGAACCTCGGCCACGGGGCCGGGCTCGGTGAACGTCAACATCTCGGTGGACGGCGGCGCCTTCACGACGTTTGCAACCCTGACTCAGACGACCAATGATTACGTCAACACCCTGCTGAACCTGAACCTGACGGTCTACTCCAGCCTGGTGATCCGGTTCGTCGTCAATCTTTCCAACCCGGTGGCGGCGAACGGCGGCGCCATCGGTAGCGGCGGCACGTTCCGGATCAGCGACTACTACGACTCCTCCACCCAGGTTTACACCGCCACGAGCTTCACAGGCAGCGTTACGGCGACCGCCGTCCCCGAACCTTCCTCGATCGTCCTGCTGGGCCTCGCCCCGCTGGGCGTCCTCGCCCTCCGCGCCCGCCTCGCTCGCTCCCGCCGTTGACTTCCAGCGAGCCCGGGGATCTCCTCTTCCTCCCCGGCGCTTCCTTCGAGTCACTTCCCGAATCCTCACACTCCCGCGGCCGATGAAGACCTCGCGCCGAGGCGTCGATATAATCGACTTCGACACTTGTCGTAGTTTCCGATCGCTCCGTCATCCGGGAGTCGAGGCATGTCCACGCGAATCTCCGGCATTTCAGTTCTCGTCGCGGCGGCCGCGATGGTTCTCGCAGGGGATGGAGGCGTCCTCGCGCAGGAACCCCCGGCTCGACCCGGGGGCCCGGCGCGCGAGCAAGGCCCTTCGCGGACGATCCGTGAGATCCAAGGGCTGGTCGCGGAACTGGAGATCAACGCCGAACAGCAACGCCGCCAGCTCCAAAGCACCGAGTCCAGCCTGGCGCGGGCCCGGGCGCTGCTGGGCGAACTGGAAGGCGATCCCGAGGCCGGCCGTCCGCGGCAAGCCCTGGGACAACAACAGGGACACCGGTCCCCGAGGTTCGAATTTACCTCCCGTCTCCGCGACCAGACCGCCGCCGAGGAGATGCCCTGGCGCTGGTCCGACGAACGGGCCCTGGCGAAGACCAGCGTGCGAGAGTTGGGCGGCGGCTACCAGGCGCGGATCGAGCCGATCCAGGAGAATTCACGGATCCCGACGATCACCCTGACCCGCGAGGGCAAGGACGTCTATTCCTGGCGAGGGCATGATTACTCGGTCTTCGTCGTCGCCCGCGACGTGCTCTATTATCCCGACTTCAGCGACCACGGCGCTGGATGCACCGTACTCGCCTACGACCTGACGGAGGGGAAGCTGCTCTGGAGGACGGCCCTCTGGACCACACCCCAAGGGAACCATTCGCAATACAGCAACCGCATCAATCTGGAAGTCGACGACCACCACCTGATCGTGTACGGCAACGAGTCCTACGGCCGCTACCTCGAACTCCTCGACACGCAGTCGGGCAAGATCGTCGGCTATCGCCTGATCGACGTCGCCCCCGGCCTCTTGCCCGCAGCCCCGTGAGACGCGGGGCGTCGATCAGCGATCCGAACGTCCCCCCTGCTCCGTCACCTTCCGCTCGTAGACGTTCGCCCACGACAGGAAGTCGTAGAACGAGAGCAAGGTGCAGAAGACCAGCCCCGGCTTGCCGTCGAGGAAGCCCAGGCGCGCGACGTACGAGTAGAGGAACCGCACGGCCGGACGCATCGGCAGGCGGAGATACACTTTCTTGAGCATTCGCTTGAAGCGCTTGCCTCGGCCGATGGTCGTGGGGATCGGCTCCGAGAGGAACCGCTCGTACTGGGCGGCCTCCCAGACGGCGTAGCGGTTGTGCTTCTCGACCCAGGCGGCGATGGTCGGGTACGCGTGGTGGTCCAGCTCGTGCGTGAGCCGGCCGACGCGGCCCTGCAGCTCGACGTGCTCGTGGGCCTCGTTGTCGCCGGAGCGCCCGCCGGAGTGGTCGGGCATGCGCTCGTAGCGGCCGAGCTTGTGCTTGAACAGGCGGAGGTTCCAGCACTCGGAATAGCCGCAGTGCTTGATCCGCCGGCCGAGGAAGAAGTACTTGCTGTTGAGGTAGTATCCCTCGGCCTCGTCGGCCTCGATCCTGGCGGCGATCTCGCGGGCCAGATCGGGGACGACGATCTCGTCGGCGTCGACGATCAGGACCCACTCGTTGCGGAACGGCAGATTGTCGAGCGCCCAGTTCTTCTTCTTGGGATAGACCCCGTTGAACGCGAACTGGACGACCTGCGCCCCGTGCTCGGCGGCGACGGCGGCCGTCTCGTCGGTGCTCCGGCTGTCGACGACGTAGACCTCGTCCGCCCACGCCAGCGCCGGCAGGCAGCGGCGGAGGTTCTCCGCCTCGTTCTTCACGGGGACGATGACGCTGACGGGCGCCCTGGCGGTCGTCGGGGCGTCGCGTCTTGTGGTCCGGGTCTGGTCGAGGACGGTCATGGGTGGGGGCTCACGGGGAAGGATGACTTTGATGGATCAGCACGCAGGGCGATGAAGTCGTCCCTTCTCCCCCCGGGAGAAGGTGCCCCGAAGGGGCGGATGAGGGTTGTCGCGTTTCGGACGGAGCGAGTCGGAGGCATAATCGTCTTCCCCCCTGGAGGGGGAAGACAGACCGCGAAGCGGTCAGATGAGGGGGACGACCGGCGGCGGGCATCTGAAAACGCTTCGAGGCCACGGCCTTCTGGATCTCCCACCCCTCATCCGCCCCTTCGGGGCACCTTCCCCCTCAAGGGGGGAAGGCCGTTATGGTCTGGTTCGCGTTCGATGGGCTCTCCGAAATTCGTTCACGGAATAACGCATTCCGGCGGCGTTCCGCCGCCGGCGAGCCACTCGTACACGGCGGTCAGGCGGGCGGCTTGTTGTTCCCAGGTGTAGTTGGTTTCGACGAGCCTGCGGCCGTTGGCGCCGAGGGTCGCGCGCTGGTCGGGGGTGCGTTCGAGCAGGTCGCGGAGGGCCTGGGTGAGGGCGTCGGCTTCGGGATCGACGACGACGGCTGCTTCGGAGGCGGCGGCTTCGGGGAAGTGGCAGGCGGTGGTGAAGACGCAGGGGAGCGACCGCGCCATCGCCTCCAGGATCGCCATGCTGAAGCCCTCGCTGTAGCTGGGCAGCGTGAAGGCGTCGGCCGCCGCCCAGACGCGTCGGGCTTGCTCGCCCGCGACGTGGCCGACGTACGTCGTCCGGCGGTTCAGGCCGAGTTCGCCGACCCTCGCGGCGAACGGCGCGAGCGCACCGTCGTCCTTGCCGGCGATCAGCAGGTGGAGCTGGGGGAAGTCGGCGGCGAGGCGGCCCATGGCCTCGGCTAGCAGGTCGAGCCCTTTCTTGGCGTGGACCCGGCCGTAGAAGAGGAGGACGAACTTGTCCTTCAGTTCGGGGTGCTCCGCCTCCAGCGCCTCACGCGGCGGCAGGTCGTCGAACGCCGAGAGGTCGACGCCGTTGGGGACGAAGCAAACCGGCGCCCATGGGGCCAGGTCGCGGAGGTGGCCGATCTCGGGCCGCGACAGCGCGTGCAGGCAAGACGCTCGCCGCAGGTTCTTCGACTCCACCAGCGCCAGGTACAGCTTTTTCTTCCAGCGCTTGTGTCGCAGGGCCCAGGGCTCAGCCATGCCGTGCGCGGCCATGACGTAGGGGACCTTCGCATTGCGAGCGGCCGCCGCGCCGCGTCGCGAGTGCCCCTGCCACAGGCCGTGCATGTGGACGACCTGCGCCGAGCGGACGGCGGCCTCCAGGTCGGCGTCGGGGCCGTCGATGGGCAGGTCTTCGGGGGCGTTCAACAGGTCGTGTCGCGATTCGGTGGGCGTCAGGATCCGGACGTCGCCGCCGGCTTTTCGGAGCGCCCCGGTCATCCCCAGGATGCTGGGGACCATGCCGCCGTCGCGGACCGGGTCCAGCCCGTTGCAAAGGTGGAGCCAACGCGCGGCGGCCGCGCGCGGCGTCGTTTGGGAGCGAGTCGCGGTTGCGGTTGTCATCGGGGGCTCCTTCCGTGAAGCGTGTTGTCAGATCAACTGTTGCAACTCATTCGGGAGGCTCATCTCCTCCCTTCTCCCCTTGTGGGAGAAGGTGCCCCGCAGGGGCGGATGAGGGGGCCATAACCGCCGGTGGACTTCGAGACCCCCCTCATCCGGCCTGCGGCCACCTTCTCCCACAAGGGGAGAAGGGACGATTGCGGGGGCTTCTCGCTTGCTTAAACCCTTGCGAACCTCCGTCGCCTCGGCCGGCTCGCGGCGATCTCCCAGGCTTCGGTCGCTCCGATGGCGAAGCGCTCCGGGCCCCACTCAGCGGCGACTTCTCGTGAGCGGCGGGCGACGGTCTGGCGGTCGGGCTCGGAGAGTGTGGCGGCCCATTCGAGCTTGGCGGAGATGTCGCGGGCGTCGTTCGGGTCGAACCGCGCGCCGGTCTCTCCCTGCGGGTCGGGGACGAGCGTTCGGGCGCAGCCGCACCGCGAGGAGAGCAAGAGCGGCAAACCGGCGGCGGCGGCCTCGTTGGCGACCAGGCCCCAGGGCTCGGAGACGCTCGCCAGCACGAAGGCCCCCGCGTGGGCGTACCAGCGCGCCAGGGCGTCGGCCTGGAGGAAGCCTGGGCGGTGGATCGATCCCTCGCAGCCTGATTTCGCGATCGACTCGGCGACCTCATTCGCCTGGGGACCGTCGCCGCAGAGGACCAGGTCCCATGAGCCTCCCTGGGCGCGGTAGAGGCCGAACGCCTCGATCAGCTTCGGCAGGTTCTTTTCCGGGGCGAACCGGCTGACCGAGAGGAAGAAGGGCCCCTCCGGCATCTCCGCCCGCGAGCCCGGCAGCCTGCGCCAGGCGTCGGCCTGATTGGCGAAGAAGTCGTGGTCGACGGCGTTGTAACCCAGGGCGATCCGATCGGCGGGGAGGCCCAGGTCGACGAGATACTCGCGGTGCGAGGGCCCGCCGCAGAGGGCCGCGTCGAAGAGCCGGAGCCGTCGCGACTTGATGATCTCCTTGTACCAGGCCCGGGGGCGGTCGACGGCCTGCGACTCGGACATGAGGATCGTCGGGATGCGTCGGCGGCGGCCCCAACGGGCGAGGGCCAGCGACTCGGGCCGGACGTACCCCACGGCGGCCACGGCGTCGGGACGGTCGCGGTCGAGGGCCTCGGTCATCGCCTCGGTGCAGGCGCCGGCGGGGATGTCCTCGAGCGCCCGGCCGGGGAACAGGACGACGCGGTCGAACGGCTCCTCGCCCTCGGCGCGGGTCCAGGGGTAAAGACGCTCGCCGCCGGCCGTCTCATAGGCGATCAGGCGGTCGCCCCGCGCCGAGAGCCTCGCGGCCAGGGCGCGGAGCCTCGCCAGGTGGTACGGGCCGAAGTTGGTGAAGCAGACGGCGTATTTCAAGTTGAGGTCTCCGGGCGTCCCGACGTCTCTTTCAACGTCTCTCAGAGGCTCACGCCAGTGGGGGCGTGCGAGGCTTTCATGGAGTGAGCGGGGAAGCCGGCCGCCGGCGCGCCGGCCCAGCCGAACCCCTGCGGCGCGGCGGCCTGCGGTTGCGGCTGCACCTGCGGCGCACGGCACCAGCGGGCCACGATCCAGGTGAAGACGACGACCGGGAAGGCGGAGAAGGCCCAGTTGTAGTAGAACCAGACCATCGGGTCGTCGGTGACCACCATGAACCAGGCGTTGAAGAAGAAGATGGACCAGAAGAACTGCGCCCAGGTCGTGTGGGCGTAGAGCAGGAAGTAGTCGTAGAGCAGCCGCAGGAAGATCGCGACGCCGGCCATCACGAGGATCGTGCCGAGGTCGCCGCCGTTGAGCTGCGCCGCGCCCAGGATGCCGATGGCCGGCCCGGCGAAGTCCTCCTCGCGGTCGTACTCTGAGCCGGCGACCCAGGCGGCGCGCCACTGGTCGCGGCCGAAGAGCGGCTTCGTCGGCCAGACGATCCGGGGAATGAACGTGGAGACGACCCGGAAGTAGCTCTGGCCGTAATCGTAGCCCGCCTTCTCCGGGACGGTGGCCAGCATCAGCAGGTAGCCGCCGTACTCCTTGGTCTCGTAGGAGGCGTCGGGATCGTCGTACTCGCCCACGACGTCCATGCTCACGAGCATCTTCGCGGGGTCGAAATCGCCGACGTACTCCACGAAGCCGGAGAACGAGCGCTCGTAGTCCGGGTTGTTCCGCCAGCCGATCGCCAGCGTGACGACGAGCGCCCCGGCGAACGCGGTCCCGCCCAGGACGCTCCACGACGGCCGCTTCCCTTTGGTGGTGTAGATCACGGCGACCGTCGCCAGCACGCCCATCAACGAATGCGAGCGCTTGCCGTTGAACATCCAGATGACCACGTAGGCCGCCGCCGTCATCAGCCCGACGTAGAAATAGGCCGGCCGCGGCGAGTCCGCCCGCCGGCCCGTCGCCATCAGCAGGACGGCCGCCGTCATCATCACGAACGGGAACGAGCGGAGCAGCGCCTCCTCCGCGGAACGCTCCTCGGCCGGGACGCCGCCGCCGAAGACCCCCGCGCAGAACATGCCCCAGACGATCAGCACGGGGCTGATCAGCGCGACCGTCTCGGTCGACCACCCGCGCGGCGATTCCGGAAGTCGGCGGGCGATCAGGCCCCCGATCCCGGAATGGTAAACCAGCAGGAACCACGCCAGCGCCAGGAACGCCCGGTAGTTCGCCAGCGTCACCAACTCCACCCCGCGGACGTTCACCGCCCAGTCGTGGAACGAGATCGGCTGGATCACGTACACCTGGATGTACCCGACGAAGAACATCCAGACCGGCGCGAACGGGTCGAACCGCTTCGTCGCGACCTGCCAGACGAAGTACGCGGCCATCAAGCCGGCTGTCGCGTAGACGTAAAAGAATTCGTCCATGATGTTCGACGCTCTCCGCGCGTCCCCTCTCGTGCCTTCCCTGGTGCAAGTCTTCGATGAACTTCGTCTTCCCCCCTCGCGGGGGAAGACAGATCGCGAAGCGATCAGATGAGGGGGATGATCGGCGTCGGATGTCCGTCCGACGTTTCGTCCTCAACGCGAAGCCGATCCCCCCTCATCCGGCCCTTCGGGCCACCTTCCCCCGCGAGGGGGGAAGGCCGTTATGATCCTCCATCCAGTACGCCTCATCCCCCCGCCGGAGCCAGGATCGGTGATGCGCCGCCGGCGCGAGCCTCGGCGCGGCGGGCTTCGACGAGTCCGGCGACGGCCTCGACGACGCTCACGTGATAGCGGGGCCAGTCGAAGTCCATCGCCCGGCCTCTGGCGGCTGCGGCCATCCGGGCGCGGAGGACGGCGTCGGTTCCCAACCGGGTCATCGCGGCCGCCAGGGCGTCGACGCTCCGCGCCGGGACGATCAGGCCCTCGACGCCGTCGCGGACGACCGAGCCGGCCTCTCGCGTGACGATCGACGGCAGGCCGCAGGCGAGCGCCTCATACGTCACCACGGCCGAGCCCTCGAAGAGCGACGGAAACACGAAGACGTCGGCCGCCGCCATGTGCGAGGGGACCTCCGGGTGCCCCACCCGGCCGAGGGGTTCCACGCCTTCCATGAGTCCCTGGATCGGTCCCAGCCGGCGCGGCATGGGGCCGAGCAATTGCAGCCGCCAACCGGGGCGGCGGACCTTCGCCCAGGCTTCCAGAAGATACTTGATCCCCTTCCGCTGGCTGACCCCGCCGGCGAAGAGGAACGTGCAGGAGTCGTCCGACCGACGCTGGGTGAGCGGGTGGAAGCGGCGGCAGTCGGCCGCGTAGGGGATGACTCGGATCCGGTCGCGGGCGATCCCCTCGCGTTCCAGGGTCGCGGCGATGTGCTCCGAGGGGACGAGGATTCGGTCGGCCTGCTCAAGGTCGCGGAGGCGACGGGCGTGGAGCCAGTCCATCTCCTCGCGGTCGAGGCTGGCGTCGCCCAGGTAGAGCGGGAAGAAGTCCGGCGCGTGGGCCTCCTCGTCGCGGAGGACGCGGGCCTCCTCGCGGACGTCGCCGTGGACCATGCTCAAGATCGTGGCGATCCCCCGGCGTCGGCAGTAGGGCAACGCCACGGCCGAGGCCACGTCGCTGAAGGCCAGCAGCGCCTCGGGTCGAGAGCCCGCCAACTCGCCGGCGGTGCGGCGGTCGAACCAGTGGGTTCGAGCCCGAGCCGCGAGGCGTTTGAGCTGCGGTCGCGAGCCCGCCAGGCGGGATTCCAGCTTCAACGCCAGGTCGACGCTCGGCACGCCGACGACGCGGTCGGCCGGGATCTCCTCATGGTGCCGACGCTCCAGGAACCGGCGGCAGCGGTCGTACAACCGGGGCGTCAGCCGACGAGCCATCGCGGTGCTCAGGCCGTCGGGGTCGTGATAGAACGAGGTCACGAACCGCCGCAGCATCCCCGCGCGGGCGAGCCCGACGACAGCCTGATAGGCGGGGGGACGGGCGTCCGGGCAGGCCACGACCACGGAATCCCGATATATCCAAGACGGCACGTCCATGGCGCCTCCGACCGACCTTCCCTGGTGGCTCGTCTCTAGTCGTCACGTCGAAGTAGACCAGAAGTCGCCCCGAGGAGCAAGCCCGAGGCAACGCTTGAGCAGTGTGGCCGGATAGGTAGCCGCCCGCTGAAGGCTGTCCGCGCGTGGACGGGGCTCCGAACTCGGCGTCCCTCGGCGGCGGATGGTCCCGTAAAGTCGGGCCATCTATCGCATGAGAGGGTCGAACCAGGTGCGGAGGACGTCCGAGACGTCGAAGGAGAGGAACGCCAGGCTACCCAGGAGTGGAACGACGTAGCTGAAGAGGTTCGCCATCAACGGTTGGTCGACCGTGATCCGGTTTGGGGTGGTGTCGGCGACTCGACTGACGACCTCATCTCGATTCACCCCGAACACGACGAAGATGATCGTGGTGACGATCAGCAGCGCGAGCCACCCAAGGCCCGTAATCAATCGCGCCTGCCACGGGAACGGATATGAGCTGACTGCGAGGATGGCGCAGAGCGTGCCGCTGACCAGATACCCGATCTTCAACCAGATCTGCGAGAACCAGGCGGCTAGCCAGCGGATGATTACCAAGGCGAGGAAGTCTTCCGATGCCTTGATCCACTGGGGGAGGGCCTTGTCTGGTCCCGGATGCTCCTGAATCGATGATCTTGAATTCCTCCGCCGCGAACCCCCTTTTTTCTCGACCGACTTGGTCGCCTCGGGCTCAAGCGGTTCGTCGGGTCTGGAAACCGGGGTTTGCTCATGCCGGTAGCGAAAGAGGATCTCGCAAAGTCGCGTGAGCGGAGCGTTCCTCATCGAGGGATCGAGTTCGAGCAGGCGGGCCTTCATATCGGACCATTCCTCGGCGGTTACAATGACGCCCGCTTGGCAGAGTTCGACTGGGATGGCATCCGTGCTCGTTGAAGACAGGGCTTCCGCCTGACGCCTGACCGCTTCGTACCGCCCTCCCCTCGGTTTGGGGGCTTCATAGACCCAGCGGGCTACGCGAGGGGGGAGCCGGTCGAACGCGCCAACGAAGGGCAGCCGCTCGATCTTGTGGAGGCACCTGCGCATCTCCTGCCAGAGCAGCAGAAGCTGGAGCCATTCGAAGGTCAGGCTCCCCAACACTAGGGCGAACAGGATGGACAGCCCCCATACGAACAGCGGCTCGTCCACGGAAGGGAGTGCGGGCTGCAAGAACGGCTGCGAGATTGGGGCGGCTAGGATGTACGCATCAAAGGCCAGGATCATGGCCAGGGCGATAGGGCGTCGCTCGAGGAGGCACCGCCAAGGCTTAGACATGAATCTCCCGAAGTTCGGGCAGGACTCCGGTGGCAATGCGCCGACGGGGCGTTCCAGCATCGGGCTCCGCGGCGTGGCCTGCTTCTGCAGGTAGCGGCTGTAGAGGCGTGTGAGCACCCAGCCGAGCCAGGCGAGGCTCAGGAACAGGAGCGGGAAGACGGGCGAGACGCCGCTCGAGAGAGCGTTTGTACGATAGAACGCCAAGAGGTCGTCGGTCTGGCTTAACGCCTCGTCCTGAGATCCCACGTCCAGAGGTTGTACTCCCACGGCTCGGCCTCCGCCATACAGGACCACGGCGGCGACGAGGAGGATGAGCAGGGCTGTGAAACCCGCTGCGAGGAGGCGCGCGAATCGGTCCCCCTCGCCACGGCGGGGCGAATTCTCGGAATCCACCGGCGGTCGAGGCGACTCGCCCGCGCCGGTCCTCGGGGCAGCGCAAAGGACGACCAGGGCTGCGGCCGCCCCGACTGCCATGAGGATCTGGACGGCGACGGCGACGACGATCAGGCGGGAGGCCCAACCGCCGGGGGCCCAGGGGACGACTGCGATCGCACGGAGTCGCAAGATCGGGCGGGCCGCCATATGGAGGACGGCGATCATGAAGAGCAAGGCGACTAGGAGATAGCCGCGGGGGCCGTCAAGGCGTCCTCGCCTGGTCGATCCTCTAGCTGGAATCCAATTCAGCCACTCCGCCAGCCGTGGGAGGGACAGCCGATTCGCGGCAACCGGCGCTTCCACGCCCCTGCTGGCCGAGCGGTCCCAACCGAGCTGGAAAATCGCCAACCCCGCCAGCGCAACGCAAACCATGCAAAGCCCGGAGAAAAAAAAGAGCCAGCCCCTGCGGAACGTGGGCTGGAGCTGTGCGCCGTCATTCCCGTCGGACGCAGGTTCGGCATTGCCGCCCGTGGGTTTTGGCGCGGGGTAGATGGGGGCGTCCTGGGCAGGAGCGGCCTTATCGACGTGGAGCGGATAAATCCCGTGGTTCCCGACGACGCCGATCCACACTGGGGGCGTTTCTTCGTCGGCGCGCGCCTGCTGGAACGGACGTCCGTACTCGATGAGATGCCTTGTGAAGACTGCGTCGGTCGCAACTACGTCGAGCACGTTGTGGAGTTGAAGGACCGAGGCGTTGTAAATGCCCTGTGCATCATTGCTCGAGAAGAAGATGCGCTTGTCCCAGCTTCGGTCCTTGTTATCGAGCTGGGGAGCAGTGCTCCACGACTGGTTCCGCGGCAAGAGCGGATAGGTGGAGGCGACGAACATCCCCCGAAGATCGGCGATGTGCTCGGGATGCGTGAAGACCAAGTCGTTGTCAGTCGTGAAGATCCGGGCGTCGGGGATCATGCGACGTATCTTGCCCACGAGAAAGATTACGTCGCGCACATCGGTGGCGGTGATCCCGATGGTCCGGATTTCTCGATGGCTGATGTCCATCAGGATCTCGTCGACGATCAGTTCGTCGAGCGGCGTCGTATACTTGGGCGTCTGCGGTGCGATCAGGTCCAACGGCCGTTTCACGACGTCCGAACCCGGGACCAGCCGCTCGCTCGGCGGCAGGAATTGAGCGGGGCCGCCCGATTTCTCCTGCCCCTCGTACATGGACCGGATTCGCGCAATGTTCTGCGGAAATGAATAGTAGTGA
The DNA here is from genome assembly GCF_011065895.1 of Paludisphaera rhizosphaerae. NCBI lineage: Bacteria > Pseudomonadati > Planctomycetota > Planctomycetia > Isosphaerales > Isosphaeraceae > Paludisphaera > Paludisphaera rhizosphaerae. The sequence goes on from NZ_JAALCR010000042.1 coordinate 38,083, forward strand.
GCCACGAAGCCCTGACCCTCGGGTTTATTGGCATTCTCCTTATCGGGCTTCGTCTTATCGAAGTACAACTGCCCGAAGCCAGTGTTCGACTCATAGAGTAAGGCGACCTCCACCCGCCCCTCTGCCTTGCTTTGGCCCTTGAGGAATCTGTGCATCGCGACCTCGACGACATTCTGGCCGTGGACCGTCGTTCGATAACGGAGACAAGCGCGACCCGGTGCAACGCTTTTTTCCAGAGATCCGGCGTCGATCGCTGACGCCGAGCCGGACACGACATCGAAGCAGGGTGTCGGAGTATCGGGCGGCCTCTGAGCGATCCAGACCCGGAGCGCCTGCTCCAGCGACGCCTGCGAGCCCGAGAAAGCCGGTCCCAGGATATTGAACGGTGCGGAGGCACACGGGTTGCAAGGCTGTCGATCGTCGAGCGCTTCGGACCACTTGAGGCTCTCGGCCAGCGCGACCTTGTCGAGGCCTGAGGTTGGAGACTCGGGGACGAGGAAAACCAGCAGCAGCGGGTAGTCGCCTGGCTTCAACGCATGGCGGCAGACAAGCAAGCCGGACTGGCCGGAGGTCGGCGGCTCGGGGACCTTCGCGGAGGAGCCCGGTTGCCAGGGGAGCAAGTAGCGGTCGAGGACGTAATCCGACGCCTCGATCCCGCGAAGGATTGCCGTCAACGCCTCGTCGAAGTGGTAGTCGCTGGTGGTGTGGATCGGGTCGGCGAGCGTGGCGATCAGGCAGCGGATCCGCGACCGTCCCTCCGCTGGGACATCTTCTCCGAGGACCTCGTCGAGGGATCGGGGTTGCGACGGACCCTCGGACGGTTTCCGGGGGACGCTTCGCCTGCCGTTAGAGAAGTAGTCGAGCAGGAGCCCATCCACCGTCCTCGCCCCCACGAGATCCTCGGTCGCATCAGAATCTCGGCGGTTTCCCGAGTCCGACGGCTTACTTTCCTCCTTCGAAGCGCCGGGCGGGGGGGCGTCGGACGAGCCTCGGGGGATCGTGTAGAGCCCGAGCATGAAGAGGATCAGCATCCATAAACTTGGGGACGATCTGCGATCGGTCTCGGGCATGGCTCCCATCCACTCTGAGGTCGCAACGCGCAGAGCTTCGGCGCTCGGAACCGGCAACCATCATCACGCCGGGGCGGGACACGATCGTCTACGACGCGTTTGCGAAGCCGCGCGATTCGAGTTGGACTTCCCAGCTCCACTCCTCGAGCAGGTACCGCTTTGTGCTCTCGTAGCCGTGCCGATAGAGTACGTCCTTGTGTTCGTCGGACAGGCCGAACTGGGTCGTCGAGACGCCCGCCATCGTGACGTCTACGTTGATGGTCCGGGTGCGCTTGGCGCGGCTCAAATTGTGACGATCATGGGCGCACATCATTGTCTTGAACATGCCCTTGAGTATGTCCGGCGCCGTATTGATCCGCAGGGGCTTTTCTTCCCGCGAATTGAAGAGGCGGAAGCCGAACGTTGGCCATCGAGGTTCCTTCAGCGGATCTTCCTCGTCGAAGATCCACACCGGGTAGTTGCTCAGAATGCCGCCATCGACGATGCAATCGCCGTTCAACTGACCCGGCTCGAAGAAAAGCGGGATGCTCATCGACAGCCGCACGGCCTCGGCGACCGGGAAGGAATCCCGTTCCTTCTCCGGGAGGTCGTCCGGAAGGACGAGCATCTGCCCGCGCGTGAGGTTCGAAACCACCACCTTCAGCTGGCGTTCCGAGTTCCCGACGCTAACGTCGGCGAAAGTAGATACGCCAGCGTCCTTAAGCGAGTTCTGGATCCAGTTCAGGAAAGGGGCTGAAGAATATTGGCCCAGTCGTCCGGCGACGAGCAGCTTCACAAGCATATGCGCCGGGTGGTCCAGGTCCTTCGTCGGATCGAAGTCGACGATGAAAGGGCTCGATTTCTCGCCGATGAAATCCTTGAAGTCGACCGATCCGAAGAGCCTCTCGAGCTCATCGATATCGGGGATGGCGGCCATCAACGAGGCCGTGATGGCACCCGCCGAAGTCCCCGCCAGCCCCATCCAGCGGATCCCGATGTCGGCGCAGCACCTGGCGGCTCCCAGAAACGCCAGCCCAAGCACCCCGCCTCCCTCGAAGACCCCGTCGGCCAGGAAGACGCCGGGTTCGGGAGAAGAGCTTTTCGGAAATTTCGCCCTGATTGTCTCCCGCTCGGTCGAGCTCAACTTAAGCCCGAACTCGTCGCGAACCCGAACGGGGCTCCAACCGCCCGTCGCGGGGTTGGGAAGAGCCATCGGTTGCCTCCTTGTGCCAGTAAATGGGCCATAGGATGCCTTTGTGGATAAGGCCTATATGGTTGTTTTATGGTCTAATTTGCGTGCTCGCCATTAAAAAGTTTTGTGACGTCGAATCTGCGCGTCCACGCTTGCTGAGGAGGCGGCTCGGCGCACTGGACATCGGCGACCGTCGAGGCAACGGAACGACGTCCGAATTTCCCACAGGCTGGGTGCGGCCGTCGCACGCATCGAGAGGAGCGCCCGGGGCCGGGTGTGCTCGGCGACGGTTTCGTGGGAGTCGGCCCCGGCGATGAAGGCGCAGCCGGCGATGGCCGGCAAGTCGACCGGACGATTAGACTCGTCCGCGGCGTTGCGGAGGGGGGACCACTGGATATGGTGGCGGCATCGACGTAGTAGGACCTT
>NZ_JAALCR010000043.1 GCF_011065895.1 Paludisphaera rhizosphaerae
CTGTAGGCTGAGTCTGGCCCCAGTTGCCGCGAGCCGTCGCCTTCTCAAAGCTGGGTCCCGATCCAGCCTGCCACTCCAGGGCCGATTCACCTGTAAGCGTCAGGGGCCCATGAGGTTGCAGCCATACGCGTCGGCCAATCCGGGGCGGTAGAGCTACGGGACTTCATAGGTTTCCCCGATCAGTACGTCAAGCGTGACGCCGCCAGGTCTCCGTGACGCCTTCGTACTCGAATTCGGCCTGGCTCATGGCCTCTTCGATCGACTGATGATACGTGTCCGTGATGGCGCACCAATTCGCGTCACACCCGAACAGGTAATAGCCCTTTTCCCCCTCGTATTGGCAGATCATAAGCCCGGCCGCCGGTCCCTGAAGAACGCCGGCCACCACCTGGCGGCAATTGCCAGTAGGCCGGTGGCGTCGGTCGATCGACGTGAACAGGATGACCTTCTCCCCATCAGTGAATTCAGGAGCGTCTTTCACGAGGCGCCTCCACAGAGCTATCCCCTCTCGCCGTCCGGCCGGGGCAGTCCGGCCTCCGTCGACGCTCGGCCGTCCGGGAGTCCTCTCGCGGAGCCCCCGATTCAGGACACTGAGGACGCCTTGCGGCCCGAGCCGGGCTTGGCGCCGCCGTTGGGGGAGTCTTCCTGCTTGGGCTTGACCCGGCGGGTGAGGACGGCGAAGGGGCTGTCGGCGTCCTGGCGCTTGAGGCGGGCGTAGAGGTAGTCGTCGTAGCTGCAGGGGTAGACCGTCAGCTTGCCCGCCTCGACCTCGATCACCTTGTTCGCCACGGCGCGGATGAAGTGCTCGTCGTGCGAGATGAAGCAGAGCGAGCCCGTGTAGTCGTTCAGAGCCTCTTCCAGCACGTCGCGGCTGGCGATGTCGAGGTGGTTCGTGGGCTCGTCCATCATGATGAAGTTGTGGGCGACGGTGAGGATCTTCGCCAGGCAGAGGCGGGTCTTCTCGCCGCCGGAGAGCGCCCCCACGGGCTTCTCGACGGAGTCGCCCGAGAAGAGGAAGGCGCCCAGCATCTGCCGGAGCGCGCCCTCGCTGGCGCCGGGGTGGACGTCCCGCAGGTTGGCGATCACGGTGGCCTTCATGGCCAGCGCCTCGACCCGGTGCTGGGCGAAATACGTGGCGAAGACGTTGCTGCCGAACGCCACCTCCCCCTTCGTCGCCGTGTTGACCCCCGCCAGCAGCTTCATGAGCGTCGTCTTGCCCGCGCCGTTGGGGCCGACCAGCACCACCTTGTCGCCCCGCTCGATCTCCAGGTCGAGGCCGTCATAGACCACCTTGGAGCCATAGGCGAAGCCGACGTCGGCGAACTTGGCGACCACATGGCCGCTCCGGGGCGGCTCCGGCAGGCGGATCCGGACGGAGGCGTTGTCGGACCGAGGGGCGTCGATCCGCTCCACCTTGTCCATGGCCTTCAGACGGCTCTGGGCCCGCGCGGCGGTCGCCGCGTTGGCGCGGTTGCGGTCGACGAAGTCCTGCATCTGGCGGAGCTTCTTCTGCTGCGTATCGAACGACGCCTGATGAACCGCCAGCCGATGGTCCCTCTGGGGGAGGTAAGCCGAGTAGTTGCCGGTGTACGTGTAAAGCTGGCCCAGCTCCAGCTCGAACGTCTTGGTGATGACGCGGTCGAGGAAGTCGCGGTCGTGGCAGGTGATCAGGATCGCGCCGGGGTAGGAGCGGAGGAACTCCTCGAACCACTTGACGCTGAGCAGGTCCAGGTGGTTGGTGGGCTCGTCCAGGAGCAGCAGGTCGTGGTCGAAGGCGAGCAGCCCGCCAAGCGCCAACCGCATCGCCCAACCGCCCGAGAGCGTGGCCACCGGCGCGTCGAGCTGGGCGACCGAGAAGCCCAGGCCCAGCAGGATCGCCTTGGCGCGGGCCTCCATCTCATAGCCGCCGGCGGCGACGAACGCTTCCATGGCGTCGTCATAGCCGTCCAGGGCGTCCGGGTCGCCGTCTTCCAGCCCCTTCATGACGGCCTTGAGCCGGACGTCGGCCTCGGTCCAGGGGCCGAGGTGGTTCAGCATGTTCTCGAAGACGGTCCCCTCGCGGAGCGGGTGGATCTCCTGCGAGAGGTAGCCGATCGAGACCTTGCGGTCGCGGAGCAGGTCGCCGGTGTCCAGCGACTCCTGCCCCATCAACACCTTGAACAGCGTCGACTTCCCCGCGCCGTTCTTCCCGAGCAGACCAATCCGCTCGCCGCGGACGATCGACGCGTCGACGCCGTCGTAGATCGTCTGATTGCCGAACTTCTTATGGGCGTTGACCAAACGGATCATCGGGGATTCGTCTCGCGGTTCGGACCGGGCGGGAAGAGACGATGAGCCGAAACGCCGAATCCAAGTCCGGCCGGGCCCGTCGTCGAAGTCAATCAATCAGGCAGGGAGAGTCGAAGGAAAGCTAAGAAGGCTAACCGAAATCTACGACATCCGGCAAGGGAAGCCCGCGAGAGTGACATGCCGAAACCGACGGCATCCCCAGAGGCGAGGCATCGACTCGAACCCAGGACATCGAACTCGACGCATCTTCACCTTTCGGCCGCGCCCCCCGGGGCGATCCGCGACCCCCGGACGCATCGCCGGTTTCGATTTTGGGTCCGTTCGCTCCGATCGAAACCCCGTTTTCCCAACGCAAACTCCTTCACCAAAACCTGTTACGCCAGACGCCACCGCCGGTTCGTTCGCGCGCTTCGTCAGGAGATTTCCACGCCGATCCGGTGCCAGCGATTCAGCCTCCCATGGATCCTCAACCCCTCTCCGCTCACCTCCCGATTGGCTTCGACATTGGGTTCGCTCGCCCCCGAACCGAACCCCGGCGGCGGACATAACTCACAAACTGAAATCCACTTACGGCAATACTGCCGACGGCTTCGTTCGTCGACTTCTCCGATTCAGCGGTCGAAGCCATCCGTCGCAGTCACACCGCGCCTGGGCATGACGCTCCCCACAATCCAACCGAGATGCCAAAGAATCCACACGGAGGCTCTTCCCACCAAGATGTTACCCCCAACTCGCCATTTCTGATCCGGCCGCGAAGGATTTTGGGGCGGGTACTGTGTCGACCAAGGACTCGGCGGTCCGACCCAGGAGCGCCGACCACGGCGCGGATTCGCGGCTCCCACCGATGCAGGTCTCCAAGAGGGTTAACGGGCACCACCACAGACTACCTCGATTCGTGCCGACTGATGCCTCACGGGCTATTCTGCCGACCTCGGTTACAATGCTTGAGAGAGTTGCTACATCGCCGATGGCGTCGGTCGAGAGAACAAGCCTTCGATGAACGAGTGGCCAATTCAACGATCCTGGAGCATTCGTTCTACGGAGCCGCATCCAGAGGTCCTAAGGACGTATCAACTCGTCGACGAGCGAGTCTGTTGCCTGCTCGGTGCAGCGGGCATGGGCAAAACCTTCGAGATGCAACGTCTCAAGATCCGGGAGGAGAAGGTCCGCCCCATCTCCTTTGAACGCCTGGCCGCAATGGGAGCCACCGCGGACAGGCTCGAATCGGAATTGAAGAACCTCAGCCGAAATCTCGACGACGACGCAGTCCTCTATCTCGACGCCCTCGATGAGGCGCTCGTCCGTGGCCGTTCAATCGCCCGGGTATTAGCCGGCTGGATTCGAGACGACTTGAGCGTCAAGCAGCCGTGGTTGAGGATCTCTTGTCGCTCCGCGGAGTGGCCGGAATCGATCAAGGAGGCACTGGCAGCCGCCTACCCAGACGGGTGCGTAAAGGTCGCATCTCTCCAGCCCCTTGACCCGACTGAAATCGGGCTGATCGCGAGTGCCGAGGGATTTGAGGGCGACTCGTTTCTCGAAGAAATTCGGCGATCGAATACGAGCTTTCTGGCTCAGCAACCACTGACCCTCAGGATGCTCTTCAAGATTTACCGGAGAGGGAATCGCCTCCCGTCGAGTCGATGGGATCTCTTTGATGAGGCGGTGAATCTCCTCGCTGGCGAGCGAGCCGAGCGACATGATGAGGGAACTGCAGGTCCCTGGAATGAGTCTCAACTCATCGAAGCCGCCGAAAGGCTCGCCTGCTTCGTCATCCTATCCGGCTGCGAAGCAATCGACCTGAGTGACGATCCCCTTGAGGGCAGCCTCGGCAGCATGGAATTGGGACGACTCCCGAGCGCGGACCGCCCGCTCGACCGTGAGATTCTCAAGGCCATAGGTCGAAGCGGACTCTGCGAGGGAGACGAGCCAAGGCGATTCCGCTTCGTCCATCGACAGATCGCAGAATATCTGGCCGGACGCAGGATCGGCTCGCTACCGCTCCATCAATCGCGTCCCCTCTTAGCCTCCGGTCAGGGGTGGCAGTCAGGTGTCGCCAAACCGCTCCTGGAGACGGCGGCGTTCGCCGCGATCAGAAATCCGGACCTCGCACTCGCCCGCTGGGTCGCCGAAAACGACCCGGAGATCATAGGACGTTCGGATGTGGCCGACGACACACTTCGTCGCCGTGCCACCCTGCGACTGATCGAGCTTTTCCGGTCTCACGAACTAACCGATGCCCAGATGTACCGGGATCAACTGCCCACGGACGGGCTCAAGTACACCGGCATCGAAGAGGATCTGCGGCCGGTATTGAGCGAGCGAGTTCCTCTGTGCGAAGACGTTCTGGAATTCACCATCAAGCTCATCGAGAACTGCGGCATCACATCTCTCCATCAGCATTTGGCAGATCTGACCCTCGATCCATCGGCACCCATTGGCTCAAGGGTGACTGCCGGCGGCGTTCTTCAACGTCGAGGCACCCCTGAGGTCAGAGCACGGCTTCGCCCCTTGATTACAGGTTCTCCTGAGGACGAGCACGAGGACCTCAAGGGGATCGCGCTTCGATGTTGCTGGCCCGATAGACTCTCCTCCTCAGAGCTATTCTCAGCCCTGAGCCCGTGGAGCAAGACGATGAGGCTCGGAGACTACGGCTCCTTCCTCTATCAGTTGGGAACCGAAGGGTTTGATGCCGCGGGATGTCGCCTTGCTGGACTCAAATGGGCCAAATCCGTTCTGAACCCAAATAATGCCACGGCACCGACCAACCTCATTGTGCAGCGAATCGCACGCGGCGCATTGGCCGAGATTGGCGATGTGGAGATTGGTGACGCCCTAGCGGAACTACTCCTCGAAGCGGCACGAATTCACTCCGACTCTCCATTCGATCCAATCCAGTCATACCGCAATCGCCAAGTGCCGGAGGTAGCACCGTTACAGGCAGCCAATTCCGAGACTCGACATCTCCTCATCCAACACCTCGCGGCTAGGGCTGATGGCGATGACGTGATCAAGACGGTCACGGTAACGACTCCAGGCCTCGTGCAAGCTGAGGATTTTTGCTGGCTGCTCGAGAACGCAGTCGACTCGACGAGAGGGCAAAACGAGCGGGAAAACCTGGCGACAATCGCGAGCTTGAATTTCCGCTACGACTTTGACTCTGTGGAGGCTTGGCTGCGATTTCGTGAGATGGAGCCAGTTCGGTCGATTCTCAAATATCACTTGTGCGTCAAACTCGAAAGTGATTTGGCGGATACATTGAGACATTACCATTCCCTGGAGAAACACAGGTCCTTAGTGCAACGCAGGATCGAAGCCGAATCAAGCGGTGACACAAATCCCGCAGAACAGGTTCTGCAAACACTGGAGCTCGCGGAAGCCCAACATCCAAACTTCTTCTTCAAACTCTGCAACGATTTAAAACAAACTACAGGGGCTGACCGCAACGAGTTTGAGCGTTTTCCAACCCGTATGCCCGGTTGGATAGCGGCGAGCCTCGAAGTCCGCAGCAGGATCGTGGAAGCCGGCCGCCGTATCCTCACGGAACCGACAGACGCCCCGAAAGCGATTCGATCGCTTCCGTTCGATCAGACACTCCACGGACACATGTGCGCGGTCTGGCTTCTCCTGAAGGTTGACCCGGTCTGGTTGGATAAGCAGCCATCGGAGTGGTGGGAATTCTGGTCCTGGTATCTATTGAGAGGGATAAATCTCCACCTCGTTGGAGAGCCGAAGGAACCCAAACACCTCCTCTTCAAGAAGATACACGAACGGACTGGCGGTTCGATCAAAGGAGCCGTTACCGCACTTCTGAAATCGGACGTTCCCAGGTCGGGCGACCATTTCTTGGAGATCCTGGAGCTTTACGAAGGCATTCCAGACCCCGACCTCGATGCTCTCCTCCTAAATGCCCTGGCCGACGCGTCGATTCGACAAGACAGCCTGCGAAACGTCGTGCGGTTTCTTCTAGGTCGGATGTACGCAGAGACCCTGGCCTGTTGCGCATCCATCCTGCACAGAGCGTCGCAGTTCCCACCAAACGTGGTCGCGACCATCGCCTCCGTGCTCCTAAACGAGACAACTTCCACCGCATGGGACGTCGTGCTCGTCTTCTTCAGGGAGTATCCCGATCTCGTGAAATCGCCCCTCGGCTACTATGCCTCTCTCTGGTGGGGCGGCAGCCGCCCAGGCAGGGCGACCCCGGAATTCGACGCAGTCACGGATGAGCAGACAGGAGAGCTCATCGCGAGGCTTATCGATCACTTCCCTCCCGAGTCGGATCCAGTGCACGACGGAGCCTACTTTCTGACGGAAGTTGATTCAGCCGTCAGATTGCGAGAGGCTCTGATCTCGAGCCTTGGCGCCCGAAATACGGCATCGGCCGTAACCGCGATCCGAAAATTGGAATCGAGGTTCGGGTCAAGGTATCCGTGGCTGCGTAGGCCACGGTCGACCGCCGAACGAGCCTATCGGCGATCCGATTGGAAGCCGATCCGTCCACAAGCCGTCGCCCAAATTCTGCTGGACAGCGACAAACGCTTGATTCAATCGAAGTCGGACGCCATCGATGGGATTATCGCCGCGGTTGAACGGTTCGAGACTAGCTTGCGGCACGAGAGCCCGTCCTCTCTTGAGGACCTTTGGAACACGGCGACAGGTCAAGCACCAACACCGAAGCCCGAAGAACAGGCCTCCGATAAACTGTGCGTTGCAATCCGTCGCTACTTCAAGGATTACGCTGTTGCAGCGGATCGCGAGATCCAGATCTCCCGTCGCCTCGTTCCGACGTCCAGCGACGGCGAACCCGGATCGAGGGGTGATATCATCGTTCGCGTCCCGGATCAGGACATTGTGATACCTATAGAGGTCAAGCGATCGGACAATCGCGAAGCCAAAACCACAGGGCTCACCGATCAGCTTCACGGCCGATACATGAGCAAACTCGGCACGGACGCCGGCGTCTTCGTGGTCGTTTGGTTCGACGCGCCAGACCTGCCGGCAAGCCACAAGCCTGTGTGGGCCAGTATTGAGAAGGCGAGAGAGCACCTTCGCGAGCAGGTCACGAAGGTGACTCAGGAATTCCCCGGCACCAGAATCGAGGCCATCGTTATCGACGCCTCGCTCCGGTAATCAGATTCGGGACCGCGTTCGCTCCGTGCTTCTCCGGTTCCTCAGCGGCCCAGATCAGGACGTGGGTGTCGAGGAGGAGCTTCACTCCATGTATTCCCGGGGATCGTCGAGCGGCGCGTCGAAATCAGGCGCCATGTGCAGGACCGTGCCTCGGAGCGTGCCCAGCCGAGGCGGCTTTCGCTCCAGTGAGGGCGTTGGGATCAGGCGGGCGACGGGGCGGTCGCCTTCGGTGATGACGACCTCCTCGCCCGGGGAGAGCTGACGGATCAACTCCGACAGCCTCGCCTGCGCTTCCTGAACGGAGATCGTGCTCACGGCGGACTCCCTCGGTACAGGGGACCGGAGTCGATGACGGAGGGATCGACTCCGGTCTCCATGATACGCCGACGACGCCTGGTCCGACGGAGGAATCCCGACCGTCTCACCCCTCGTCCAGCGAGAACGCCTTGCGGAGGCTCGCCAGCGCGAGTTGGCCGTTGGCGGCGTCGGCGCCGACGTTGATGCGGACTTCGCTGGTGTTGATGAGCTTGATGTTGATGGAGGCGTCGGCCAGGGCGCGGAACATGGCGGTGGCGACGCCGGTGTGGGTCCGCATGCCCACGCCCGAGACCGCCAGCTTGGCCAGGTCGGGTTCGATGACCACCTTGCCGCCGCCGAACGGACGAACGGCCTCGGCGGCGCGGTCGGCGGAGTCGCGGGGGACGGTGAACGACAGGTCGGTCAGGCCCGACAGGCTCACGTTCTGCACGATCATGTCCACGAACACCCCGGCGTCGCCGATGGCCCGGAAGACCTTCGCCGCGTAGCCGGGCGCGTCGGGGACGCCGAAGAGGGCCACGTTCGCCTGGGCCTCGTCCAGGTCGACGCCCGCGATGACGAGGTCTTCCATGCCCTGGGGCAGGTCGGGGTCGGCGTCGGAGGCCACCAGCGGGACCAGCTTCATCGGCCGCTTGCCGGCCGGGGTGGGGTAGAACGGCTGCGGGGCTTCGGCGTGGACCTGTTCCAGCAGGAATGCCTTGTGCACCGCCCGGAGCGCCGCGGGGGCCTTGGTACGCTCGACCAGCACGCTGATCTTGATCTCGCTGGTGGTGATCATCTGGATGTTGATCCCCTCGTTGGCGAGGGCCTCGAACATCGTCGTGGCGACGCCGGTGTGGGTCCGCATCCCCTGGCCGACCACCGAGACCTTGGCGACCTCCGCGTCATGCTGCACGGACGCCGCGCCCACCGCCTGCGCGGCGCTCTCGGCGGCGGAGAGGGTCTCCGGCAGGTCCCCCTTCGCGACCGTGAAGCTGATCTCCGCCTTCCCCTCCACGGCCACGTTCTGCACGATCATGTCCACGACGATCGCCGCCTTGGAGATCGTGTGGAAGATCCGGTGGACCACGCCCGGCCGGTCGGGGACGCCCTGGATGGTGATCCGGGCCTCGTCCTTCGCCAGCGCCGCGCCGGTGACCGGGACGCCCAGTCGGCGGGCGTCGGACTCGGCGACGATCCAGGTCCCCGCCGCGTCGGAGAAGCTGCTGCGGACGTGGATCGGCACGCCGTACTTCTTGGCGAACTCGATCGACCGCGAGTGCATCACGCCCGCGCCCAGGCTGGCCAGCTCCAGCATCTCGTCATAGCTGATGCGGTCGATCTTGCGAGCCTCGGGGACGATCCGGGGGTCCGTCGTGTAGACGCCGTCGACGTCCGTGTAGATCTCGCAGGCCGAGGCCCCCAGCACGGCGGCCAGCGCGACGGCCGTGGTGTCGGACCCGCCGCGGCCCAGGGTCGTGATGTTGTAGTTCTCGTCGACCCCCTGGAAGCCGGCGACGATCACGATCCGCCCCTCGTCGAGCGCCGCCTGCATGCGGTCGGTCGAGATGTTGCGGATCCGGGCCTTGGTGTGGAAGCTGTCCGTCACCAGGCCGATCTGGGCGCCGGTGAAGCTGATGGCGGGGACGCCCAGAGCCTCGACGGCCATGGCCATGAGGGCCACGCTCACCTGCTCGCCCGTGGAGAGGAGCATGTCCATCTCGCGGGCCGGGGGCCGGTCGTTGATCTCGCGAGCCAGGGCCACCAGTTCATCGGTGGTGTGCCCCCGGGCCGAGACGACGACCAGAACCTGGTCCCCCCGCTTGTGAGCCTGAATCGCCCGCCGGGCGGCGGCCAGGATCTTATTGGAATCGGCGACGCTGGTGCCGCCGAACTTCTGCACGAGCAATGCCACGGCCGACTCCCGTCTCTCTCGCTTCGCCACATCACATCTTGCATGCGCGGAAAAGGACCGGCTCGCGGCCTCCGCGTCGTTGAAAGGCTACTATTCTAGCGGCAGGCCTCACCGCCCGCGAGGCATCACCCACGTCGGCGAGATGCGGCCTGTCGTCGAATCTGGTCGAGAAGACGCGATGTCGGATTTCAGGGGCCGCGTCGTCGACGTCGCCCCTCCAGGCTGGCGTCGGGCACGCCGGGGGTCCGTGATCGGAAGATCACGAACGCCCCCTCACCCAACCGATTCGGGGAAAACCAACAGGCAGATTCCGCCGGGATTCCGCACCGACTCATCGATGAGCCCCTCGAAGCCGCCGGCCTGATACAGTTGGTCTCCGAACACCTGGGTCGGCGCATCCGGGATGAGCTTCCACTTCCCCGCGAGTTCTTCGGCGGAGGTTCCGAGTCGGCCCTGAACCTCTGCCGACCTGAGATCCAGCATCAGCCCGACCCGAATGTGGACGCCGATCACCACCACCTCGTCGGGCGGCGTCAGCTTCGCGGGAGGGACGCCCGAAGCCCGCACGGTGTAGAAGGGCTGATTGCCCTCTCGATGAGCAGTCTCGGCGTCGAGGGCGACGTAAAGTGCGCGATGCGTCCGGCCTGGCGAAACGAACCGAGAGCCGATCAACCTCGAGGGGGAAGCATGAAGCGGAGACGGTTTCTCGGGATGCAGGAAATGCCGCAAGGCGATCGACCGAAATCCGAAAGAGTCGATCGGGCTGAAGACGTTCTCGCGTCGTAGGGCTCGCAGCTCGACGTCGAGCGACAAGCGGTCAAGCATAGTTCGGGTTCGGCCCCCACTGAGACTCCAGGTCCTGCAGAACGAACTCCCCCCGGCTGGCGAGGATCGCGTCGCGCGCCGTTGTGGGGTATCCCGTATCCGGAGAATCCAACCAGGCGTCGGCGGCTTCTTGAGAGCCCAGATGCTCGATCAGAATCGCTAGCACCTGCGCAAGGGAATCCGGGGGTGTCGAGCAACCGTCGCCGCGTTTCCGTCGTACATCGACGAGCGACGACGATGCTTTAGGGTCAAGGGACGTGCCGGGGCCGCTCCCCTTCTTCGATCCCGATCTTGCCGCCATATTCATGGCCTCCACCGATTGACGCCGGAGGTTCTCGGGCCCGAAGAGAGAGGCCCAGCCGCTCACCCTGAAAGAGGCTCCGGTTGATTCGCCCTCATCGCATTATAGTCTCGTCGAGACGATTGTTGAGCGCGACCCACTCACAACAACGTGAAGGCCGCCGAGGCGAGGGCCAGCAGGATCCAGGCGGCGGCTAACGCCCAGGCGAAGAGGTCGACCCAGTCGAGCGGTCGGGCGGGGCGGGGGCTCGCCGCTCGGAGGACGGCCGCCGCGGCGATCGCCATCCCGGTCTGCTCGGCCAGCAGGCGGCAGTAGTAGAGAACCTTGCCGTCGGTGAACTGGGCCAGCGTCCACCCCGTCGCGAGCCAGATCGCCAAGAGGACCGCCGTGTCGGCGATCAGGACGAGGAGAGTCGCCGCTCCAACCACCCCCGCCGGGTCAGCGAGAACCCCGCGCAGCGGCCGACCGGCCCGGAGCAGGGCGATCGCCAGCAAGGTCAGCGACAGGGGCGCCAGCAGCGCGACGGTCCCCAGCGCCTGGAAGTAATACCTCTGAAGCGAATCGGGGACCTGCCGCCAGATCGCCATGGAGGCGACGGTCCGCCAGAAGGCGAACGCGAAAGCCGCCCCCGCGACCAGGATCATGAGGTCGACGATCGTCGCGGCCCTGCGATGGGGTTCGGTCATAAAAGGGCTCGCCGCGTCGTGTTGGTGGCGACCGCCGTCGCGTCGCTTCGACGACGACCGCAGGCGCCCCGATCTTACACTTGTCGATGCCGGTCCGCAACGATCAAGCCGGAAGCCGGCCGCGTCATGACAAAGCGCCGGGTCGAGGCGGTCGAGCGGACGCAGCGTTGCCTGTAGACGACGTCCGCCCCCCGGATGCGACGCCCGGCGCGTCTCTGTGCATCTCGCCGAACGCGCGGTCGATTCGATGCAACCGGCCCGGTCGGTTTCATCGGCTCGGCCGGTAATTGTGTCGGGGGGACGTCCGACGGTCGCCGCCCCTGCGAGCCGCCTGCGACGAATCCCGACCGGAAGAGGAGACGCGAGCATGTTCGAAGCGAGAGACGCCCTGGAACCAGCGACGATCGTATTCTGCATTGAGGCCGGCTGGCTGGAAGCCGAGGCGTTGTTGATGGTGAAATCGCTGAGGAAATGGGGAGGGCGGCTGGGCGAGTCTCGTGTTCTGGCGGTCGTTCCACGCAAGGGGACGGGGCCGAGTCGCAAGTCGATCGCGGCCTTGGAGGAGTTGAACGTCGAGGTGATCGACGGCTCGGCGTTCAACCACCGTCCCTGGTACAACTTCAACAACAAGGTCGTGGGGGTGCTTGTCGCCGAGGAGGTCGCCGAGACGCCGGCGATCGTCTGGCTGGACAGCGACGTCCTATTCCTCAGCCCCCCCGAGGGTCTGGGCCTGTTTCCGGGAGAGGAGTTCGCGGCCCGTCGCGAGACGCTGCCGCCGAACGAGTCCGAGGATGACGGCCCGTTCGCCCGAACGATGCGCTGGAGTTGCGATGCGGTGGGCGTGCCCTGGCGGGAGATCCCCCGGCTGCCGGCCTCGGCCCCGTTCCGGGCCCAGCGGATGCACCTCAACGCCGGGGTCTACGCGTTCCGCAACGGCATGGGCTTCGCGACGACCTATGCCGGCCACGTCGACGTCCTGATCGAGCGGGGAGTCACCCTGGAGGGGGGCAACTACTACTTCAACGAGCAGGCGGCGGTGATGCTCACCGCCGTCGGCCGACGCCTGCGGTTCCGCGAGTTGTCGGTGGCCGACCATCACATGGTCTTCCCCGCCCAGATCGACCTGGCCGGCTCGCCGTCGATCGCGGACTCCCACCTGATCCACTACAGCGCCTCGATGAGCCCGACGCACTGGCCCCGACTGATGGAGCGCTTCCGTCGCGAGCGGCCCGAGCACTACGAATGGCTCCATGAACACGGCCCGATCGACCGCAAGGCCCCCCCCGCGACCCCCTCTTTGCTGGTCCATAAGGTGTCCCGCAAACTCCGCGGCGAAATCCACCGTTGGAAGTGCCTGCGGGCCGAGTCGGCTCGCGTCCGCGTCCCCGCTCGTCACGCGGCGATCGGCCGACCGATGAGGCCCTTCGCGACGGCCGGCCTTGCCGAAGCCAAGGCCGTTTCCGATAATGCGGCCTACAAATAGAACGACCGCGACGGGGACGACCGCGACGGCTCTCCCCAGCCGTCGCAGAGATCCGGCCTCCCGGGCCGAGGCTTCTTGAGGAACCGCAACGTGAAGATCGCAGTCATCGGTACGGGGTACGTCGGACTGGTGCAGGGGACCTGCCTGGCCGAGAGCGGCAACGACGTCGTCTGCGTCGACAAGGTCGCCGCCAAGGTCGAGGGCCTCAAGCAGGGGAAGATCCCCATCTACGAGCCCGGCCTGTCCGAGCTGGTCCATCGCAACTACCGCGACGGCCGGCTGAAGTTCACCACCGAGCTGGGCCCCGGCATCGCCGACGCCGAGATCGTTTTCATCGCCGTGGGAACACCCCAGGGAGACGACGGCGGCGCGGATCTCTCAGGCGTCTGGGCCGTCGGCCGTCAGATCGCTGAGAACCTCAACGGGCCCAAGACGATCGTCATCAAGAGCACCGTCCCGGTCGGCACCAACGCCGAGCTGACCCGGCTGATGAAGGAAGTCGCCAAGGCCCCGTTCGACGTCGCCAACAACCCCGAGTTCCTCAAGGAAGGGGCGGCGATCGACGACTTCAACAAGCCCGACCGCGTCGTCGTGGGCGTCCGCCGCGAGGAAGTCGCCGAGAAACTTCACGAACTCTACGCGCCGTTCCTCCGCACCGACCGCCCGTTCCTGGTCATGTCGCCCGAAAGCGCCGAGATGACCAAGTACGTGGCCAACTGCCTGCTGGCCACCAAGATCAGCTTCATCAACGAGATGGCCAACCTCTGCGAGGCCTACCAGGCCGACGTCAACGACGTCCGCCGCGGCATCGGCCACGACCAGCGGATCGGCTTCCACTTCCTGCACCCGGGCGTCGGCTACGGCGGCAGCTGCTTCCCGAAGGACATCCGCGCGGTCATCCACATGGCCCAGTCCCGAGGGCTCGAGCCCCGGATGATGCAGTCGGTCGACGACGTGAACGAGGCCCAGAAGCAGGTCCTCGTCCGCAAGGTCACCGAGCACTTCAAGGGGGACCTCGCCGGCAAGACGATCGGCGTCTGGGGCCTGGCCTTCAAGCCCCGCACCGACGACATCCGCGAGGCCCCGGCCCTCGTCCTGATCGACGCGCTGCTCGCCCAGGGCGCGCACGTCCGCGTCCACGACCCCGAAGCCATCCCCAACGTCCGCGAGATCTACGGCGAGAAGCTCACCTACTGCGACCGCCCCTACGGCGCGATCGAAGGGGCCGACGCCCTGGTGATCGCCACCGAGTGGAACGAATTCCGCAACCCCGACTTCGAGGTCATCAAGCGCCTCCTCCGCCGCCCCGTCGTCTTCGACGGCCGCAACGTCTTCGACCCCGAACGGATGGTCGAGATGGGCTTCACCTACCAGGGCATCGGCCGCATCGTCCCCGAGTCGGCCTGAGCAAATCCATCGTCGCCAATGCGAGAACGGTCTTCCCCCCTCGCGGGGGAAGACAGATCGCGAAGCGATCAGATGAGGGGGACGACCGCCGTCGGATGCACGTCCGGCGGCTGGTTCTCGTTGAGGCGACTCCGGGCGCCATGGCCACGCAAGCGTGGCCATGAACCGGTGTGGGAAGCCAGCGCGACCGTCGCCGATCGCATGGCCACACAAGTGTGGCCATGGCACCCCGGCGGCTGGCCCTTGATGCGACGCCGATCCCCCCTCATCCGGCCGCTTCGCGGCCACCTTCCCCCTGTATGGACGGGGTAAGGCTGTTATGGGCCGGCTCGCTCCATGCCCCTCTCCCGGCGGGAGAGGGAGCTTCAGAAGTCGGCTGGAGCGGCTCGCGCCAGGCGGCGGCCAGGCGGTTGAGGCCGACACGAGCGCAGGCGTCGGCGAGGATGGCTCGGGCGCCGGGGCGGTCGATCTTCGAGAGGGCGTCCTCGATCGCCGGGCCGAACGTCATCGGGTCGAGCGCCTCTCGAATTCTCGCGGTCGTCTTCGCTTCGGCCTCGGCCTCGTCGCGACGGCCCAGCGCCGTGAGCGCCCGCGTCAGCCGGTAGTGCGTCCGCCAGTCGTGGGGGGCCGTCGTCAGGGCGCGGCGGAACGCTTCCAGGGCCTCGGCCGGACGGCCGTCGTAATCCAGATCCCAGCGGCCGCGGAGCCGGTCGTACCGCGAATCCCGGGCCGACTCCGGCCATGCGTCGAGCACGGCGCGGCCGCGGTCGACGTCGCCGCCGTCGGCCAGCAGGCCCGCCAGGGCCTCGCGAGGGCCCGCGCGATCGGGGTGCGCGGCGACGATCGCCTCCAATCGGGCCAGCCGGGTCGAACGATCGAGGTCGTCGGAACGAGGATCGGCGGCGATCCTCCGCAGCAGGGCCGTCTCGGCCTCGTAATCGTCCGGGTCGGCCGCGCTCCACTTCTTCAGCGTGTCCCGCGCCAGGTCGTCGGGCAGGTCGGACAGCACCGCGAGGGTCAACTCGCGGAGCACGGCCGCGCGGCCCTCCGGCGCCACGCCCTCCAGCGCCTGCCGGCCGACGGCCTCGATCTCCGGCCAGCGGTCCTCGACCCGCAGCATCTCCAACCGGAGCACCCACGGCCGCTCCGGCCTGGGGTCCAGCTCGGTCGCCCGTCGGAGCGCTTCTTCCCCCTGGGCGGCTCTCCCCAGCGCCAGGCAGGCGCGGCCTTCCTCGGCCCAGGTGGAGGCCGTGGCCGCCGTCGAGGCGTTCACTCGTCGCCAGAGCGTCAGGGCCTCACCCCAGTCCTTGCGCGTGGAGGCCGCCTCCGCCCGCCGCCGGATCGAGGCCGGCGCTTCCGGCCGGGTCGCAACGAAGACCACCAGCCCCAGCACCACGGCCGCGACCCCGGCCCCGGCGGCCGCCGTCAGACCCCTCCCCAGGACGAGGGGGCGTCGAGCCGGTTCAGGAACGCGGGGGCCAGCCGTCGCCGGCCGGGAAGCTCGTCGGGGAGGACGGCGACGACTCATGGGGAAAAACGTCTCTGAGGACAAGCCGGAACAGCCGACCAGCCCCACCATCCTGATCGATTCGCCGGGCCCTGAGAACCCCCCGTCCGCGCGGTCGGGGCCTCAGCCCGGTCGACCGGCGCGAGGGTCCTCAAGGATCCAGTGCCCCTCAATGGGGGCGTCCATGTCGTCGAACCTCGCCTTCACCGGCGGCGAGACCCGGACGCCGGCCTTCGTCGCCAGGAAGGCGATCAGTCGACGGTCCCAACCCAGCCGGTTCAGGACGTAGGCCGTCGTCAGCAGGCAAATCGCGGCGAGGGTCAGCGCGAAGAGCAAGAAGGCCATGACGGCGACCGCCACGGCCAGGATGAACAGCTGCAAAAGCAGAACCAGCAAGGGCATGGATTCGCCTCGATCCAGATGCGGACGGAACGTCCGACCGTTCGGCCTCCGCGCCCATTTTACCCCTCCTTCCGAGGCTCTGACAGGGCAAGCGCGACGGCCTGATTCGGGGTTGACCGTCCCGGGGGATCGCAGCAGAATGCGGACCTCCGATTTCAGAGAATGGCTCACCCGGGATAGGCACACGTCGACGTCGTCAGACTCTGTGCGAGATGAAGCCGCCCCCTCTTCAGGACGAAGCTGTGGGCGTCGGCGATGGAGTCGGGCGAGGTCCGAAGGGCTGCGTCCGATCGATTCGACCGACGCCGAGAGGCGAGCGAGGCGTAACCTCGCGTTTCAGAAGAAGGATCGGAGCACGGCCCGCGAAACTTGCTGAAATCCTCGGAAATTCCGACGTTCGACCCGGCCGCTGGCTGTCGGGACGAAACCCTCGAATCCGACGATGAGGCTTGGCGGCGCGGACGAGAAGAAGCCCCCGATCGTCGCCGACAACGAACGACCTGCCATCGCTATCAAGGAGGATACGCGCCGTGACGCGTCCCGGATCCACTCCCTCGACGACCCTGGCGGCCGCGCTTGCGCTGGTCCTTGGGGCCTGCTGCTCCTCCCCCGCCCAGGCCGACGCGATCACTCCCTCGACGGCCACCGCGTATTACAAGCTGACGACCGACTCCAGCCTGGCGGCGCCGGCCTCCAACATCGACGGCCCCCAGGTCGTGGCCGCCGTCACCCCGGCCGGCGCGGTGGTCCCTCCCACCAACGCAGACGGCTCGCAGGGGAGCCCACTGACGGTCCTCTCCTCCTCGCACGGCTTCGACCCCAGCCAGCTCGTCGTGGCCCTGAAGGACGCCACCGCGTCCGACGGCTCGCCCGAACAGCTCCTGGGCCTGGTCTTCTTCGGCCAGGGCCTTCAGGCCGGCGGCGAACTCGACTTCGCCCTCAGCATCGACTCCGCGCTGGCGAGCAACCCGCCCCAGCTCGTCTCCTCGACGCCGGGGATCACCATCAGCGCCATCCCCGACCCGACGAGCACCCCCACCGACACCGGCGGCGGGAGCACCGACGGCGAAACCAACGTCCCCGAGCCCGTCGCCTTCCTGTTCTGGGCGGGCGCCGCCGGAGTCATCGGCCTGCGAGCCCGGAACCGCGCCGGCCGTCGCCGGGCCGCGCCTCAGCCGACGACCTGATCCTGACGTTGAAAATCGGCAACATCACGCGGGATCAAGAATAGTTTAAACCGCAACCGAGCACGAAAAAGTGCTTGGCCGTCTGGAAGCGGATCATTCATAATGGCAGGGCCTCGTCATTGCGCCCGAGGCCCTCGTCTTGCATGACCGCATGTGCATCCTCTCCGGATCAGGCTGAGCCATGAGCGCAACCCCCGCCGTTCCCGCGGTCGTTTGTCAGCATTGCGGATCACCGAAGAGCCCTCTGACCGAGGGGGGTCCTTCGGTCTGTCCCGTCTGCACTCAGAACGAGGCGTCGGACTCGGGCTACGTCGCTTCGACGTGCCCCGAGTGCGGGGCTGGGCTTCGGGTGCGGTCGAAGTACATCGGCCATCACATACGCTGCGGGGCCTGTCGGGCGAAGTTCCTGCTGAATCCACCCCAGACGCGAGCACTCGCCAGGTCGGCGGCGAAGCTCCCGGATCCCACCCCCGACCCCGACGACCCCAACCAGGGCCGCGCCGAGGTCATGAGGCTGCTGGAAGAGGTCGCCGACCTCCGCAACCTCAACTACCGCCTGCGGACCGACGTCGAGCGGCTCGAGGACGAGCGCATGCGCGACTCGGCGAAGTTCCTCGACGAGATCGACTCGCTGCGGGCGCGGGACCGTCGCCTCCGCGCCGACTTCGACCGCGAACGCCGGACGGCCGAGGCCCTGGCCTCGCAGATCGCCGCCCTCCGCGAACGCGGCGACGGCCTTCAGGCGGACGTCGAGCGGCTGGGCCGCGAGCGCGAAGGGGACGCCGCTCGGCTGCTGGAAGAGGTGGCCGCCCTCCGCGAGCGAGGCGGTCCCGAGGCCGAGGCCCTGGCCGCCGAGGTGGCCGCGCTTCGCACCCTCGCGAGGCAGTTTGAAGAAGAGGCCGGCCGCGAGCGTCGGGCCGCCGCCGACCTGGGGGCGGAAGTCGCCGCGCTGCGTGAGCGAGACGAGCATCTCCGCGCCGACTTCGATCGCGAACGTCAGGCGGCCGAGGCGCAGGCCGAAGAGCTGGCCGCCCTCCGCGCCCGCGACGAGCAGGTGCGAGCCGACCTGGAGCGGCTGGAGAACCTCGGCCGCGAACGCGAGGGGGATTCCGCCAGACTGCTGGAGGAGATCGCCGCCCTCCGAGCCGGCGGCGAGGACCTCCGCGCCGACTTCGGCCGCGAGGCCGAAACCCGAGGCGGCGCGGTCGCCGCCCTCCGCGCGCAGGACGACCAGCTTCGCGCCGAGGTCGAGGCGGAACGCCAGGCCGCCCGCGCTCTGGCCGAGGAAGTCGCCTCCCTCCGCGAGCTGACCCGCCAACTGGAAGACGAGGCCCACCACGAACGCCAGTCGGCCCACGCCTTGACCGAGGAGGTCGCCGCCCTCCGCACCCGTGACGAACAGGTTCGCGCCGATCTGGACCGGATCGAACAGCTCGGCAGCCGTCGCGAAGGAAACGCCGCGAAGCTCCTCGAAGAGATCGCCGCGCTTCAGGCGGGCGGAGCGGCTCCCCACTCCGAGAGCCTCCAGCCCGAGGATGTCCGCGAACGCGACGAGCAGTTCCGGGCCGAGGTCGAGGCCGAACGCAAAGCCGCCCGCGCGTTGGCCGAGGAGGTCGCGGCCCTCCGCGCCCTCGCCCGCCAGCTTGAGGACGAGGCCGGCCGCGAACGCCGGACCGCATCGGCCTTCGCCGAGGAGATCGCCTCCCTTCGCACCCGCGATGAACAGGTCCGCAGCGACGTCGAGCGGCTTGAACAACTCGGCCGTCAGCGCGAGGGAGAAGCCTCCCGGCTGCTCGAGGAAGTGCAGGCCCTCCGCACCAGCGGCGAGAGCCTCCGCGCCGAGGTCGAGGCCGAACGCCAGGCCGCCGAGGCCCTGGGACGCGAGGTCGAGGCCCTCCGCGCTCTGCCGCGGGCCGAAGGCGAGGCGACCGCTCCTCAGCCCGACGCCGAGGCGGCCAAGCTGGCCGAGGAGATCGCCGCCCTCCGCGCCCGGGCCAGAAAGCTCGAGGAAGCGGCCGTCATGGAGCAGCGGACGGCCGGCCTGATGTACTCGGAGATCACCACGCTCCGCGCCCACGCCGAGAACCTCCGGATGGAGCTGGAGCGCGAACGGCAGACGTCGGGCTCCCTCTACGCCGAGGTCGCCGCGCTGCGGGCCCTCGACCAGCAGGTGCGGGCGGACGTGGACCGCATCGGCCGCGAGCGCGAACACGACTCCGCGCGGATCCGCGACGAGATCGCCGCCCTTCACGATCGGCTCGGCGGCGGTGCTCCTCGCGAGAGCGCTCCGGCCAGGGCCGCGAACTCGTCCGAGGTCGAATCCGAGTCTTCCCCCTCGAAGGCCGCCTCCCGAATCGCCGCCCTCTTCGACGACGACCCCGACGCCCCCTTCGGCTATCTCGACGAGATCGCCCGCTCTCGGGAATCCTGATGGGACACGCCATCCGCCTGGAACGCGCCGCCGCCGTCCCGCTCGCCGTCGTCCGACGTCGGGCGGGTCTGCGGGAGCTTCCCCGGATCGTCCCGGAGGCCTGCGGGATCGTCTGGGGGGTCGTCAAGGCTCAGCGAATCGAAGGCGCGGGACGACACGTCGCCGTCTACTGGGATGATCAAATCAACCTGGAAGTGGGCGTTGAATTGAATGCGCCGCTCGTCGAAGGCGACTTCGGCGAGGTCGTCGCCTCGGCCACGCCCGCCGGCCTCGTCGTGACGACCACCCACCTCGGCCCCTACAATCGACTCGGTGAAGCCCACGACGCCCTCCGCGCCTGGCTCCAGGCCAACGGCCATCGCCCGGCAGGCCCGGTCTGGGAGATCTACGGCCACTGGCGCGACGAATGGAACCGCGACCCCTCCGGCATCACCACCGAGGTCTTCCACCTCGTCGCCGAGGATTGAGGACGGAGCACTCACGACCTATTAGCGACGGGTGACCCCATCTGCTGTAGGGGCGCCCCTTGTGGGCGCCCGATCGCCGTGGACATTCAACATCGGTCGGACATCCGATGGCGATCGGGCGCCCACAAGGGGCGCCCCTACGGCGATGGAACCGACGGCGGCTGGGAGCCAGTCCCAGTTCTGCCCCGCCGGCCCCGCCGAAGCCCGCCGCACCGGCGCATGAGGACGCCGACGTCTCCGAAGTCCCCAGCATCCCGCCTCGCGACATCTCGTCCGAAGGCGTCGGGGTGATCTCCAATCCATCTCCTGGCGTCGTGAGGCCTTGAACCGATCTTGTGCACACCTGCTTAAACCATCGGCGTAAGGAGTGGACGGCCGAAGCGGACATGCAGAGCGCAACTCACTAACCCAAAACATGTTTCGCCAACACCGAGAATTAGGCCGGCCGTTGGCACACGAATGGCTCAAAGGGCGACGTCTCACCTTTGCCTGCTGAAACGTCGTGCGGAGAGCAACATGAGTCAGCAAACCATCGACGCCGTGGTCGAGCGCCTTGCGCATCTGGAAGCGGTCAACCATCGTCTGGAAGAAGAACGTCGCCGATGGCGGGTCGCCGGGGTGTTCGCGCTGGCCGGGGCGGCGTTGATCGTCGCCGTCGGCGCAGCGGCTCGCGAGACGCCGCCGACCGTCGAGGCCGGCGAGTTCATCCTCCGCGACAAGGAGGGCCGCGCCCGGGCCGCCCTGACCATGCGACCCGACGGCACGCCCGGCCTGGCGCTCTTCGATGAGAAGGCGACGATGCGGCTCTCGCTGGACCTGGGGGCGAAGGGCGAGCACGACTCGGACACGCCCGGCGTGAACGTCTACGGCGACAAGGGAGAGCTGCGAGCCGCCCTGACGATGCGGCCCGACGGCACCCCCGGCATGGCCTTCTTCGACGACCGGAGACAGCCGAGGCTCTCGCTGGACATGTCCGGCGATGAAACCCCCGGGGTGAACCTCTACGGCCCGGGCGGAGTCCTCCGCGCCGCGGTGGCCATCCGCCCCGACGGCACGCCCGGCCTGGGCCTTTTCGACGAGGCCGGGCGCGTCGTCCAGTCGGTCGAGATCGACGGCGAGGGATTCCCCCGTCGCGGTCGGGTTCAATAAAGAGGGTCGAGCTTCACGTCAGCGAGGGCTGGCGGGGAGCCACGGCTTGTGCATGGCGACGTTCCGGCCGGTGCCGTACTCGCGATTCCACGAGCTAATCGGGGCCTTGCCGCCCCGGGGTCGCGCCGCCTGACGGACGGTCCCCCAGCCAGACTGTGGGGCGTATCCCGTCCAGGCGGCTTGCGGCTGATAGGGCTGCCAGGCCGTGGCCGGAGCATAACCCTGCCACCCCGTGCCGACCGAGGCAGGTGCCGCCGGAGCCACCGGCGCTGGGACGTAGGTCACCGCTGGAGGGCTCCACGCCGTCGCCGGCCCATAGCCGACCCAGGGACCGATCGATTGAGCCTGCGACTCGGAGACCGCAAACGCCGCCGCCAGCGCCAGGCTGAGAGTCACGTGTAGGACTTTCATCACACCGTCTCACTTTCATCCGGGGGAGAGGAGCGGGCGGGCGGGCCTTGGGGGATTCCCACGGCGCGCGACCGCCCGGTGAACGTCGCGCCGGCGGATGCGCGAGTCGGCCCCAGCAGCTTCGGTTGTTCTTCGACCCAAATGAGGGAGGGCAGACTCGCGCCAACCCGGCGCGTCGCCTACCTGAAGGGTACGCGAGGAAGGCCTCCCCGTCGAGTCGACGAGTCCGACCTAAACCGAAACTAATCCTAAGTTCTGTAAAGGGTTACGAAGAATTCATCGTGGACTGGCGGGGAGCCACGGCTTGATCATGGCGATGGTCCGCCCCGTGCCGTACTCCGGGTTCCACGAGCTGATCGGCACGCCTGCGCCTCGGGGGCGGACCGACGCCGCCGTGGCGGAGGTCGTCCAGCCGTATTGAGGAACGTAGCCGACCCAGGCCTCCTGCGGCTGGTAAGTCTGCCAAACCACCGCCGGCGCGTAGCCTTGCCAGCCCGTGCCGGCCGCAGGCGAGTACGACGGCGAGGGAACATAGGTCGCCGTGGGGGCCGCCCAGGAGGTCCCCGGCCCGTACGCCGCCCACGATCCGACCGATTGCGCCCGGATTTCGGAACCACTGAGGAACAACGCCAGAGCCAAACCGGAGATGACGCGCAAAACCTTCATCGCACCCTCTCGCTTTTGACTGGAGCTGAGCGGTCGGTAGGCCCGTCGGGCGTTCCCCGCGGCGCGCGGCCGCTCCATCGGCGACGCGCGGGGGTCTCACGTGTCGTCCCCCGGCTTCGGGAGATCGGAGACCAGAGGAGGGCGGGAGAGGGGCGACCATGGGAGGTCGGGCGCGCCGTCTCCATTAAGAATATGCAATAAACTAACCGGCGTCGATGGGTGCATCGAACTTCGGCCGAGAAGGCCCCGGGGCTCGGCGGTCAGGCGTCGCGGAGGATCCGGCCGGCGAAGAGGCGGTGGACCTCGCGGCCGTCGTCGACCAGCAGGGCTCCTTCGGGGTCGATCCCCCGGCCGACGCCGACGAGGTTCCGCGGGCCGATCGACGCGCGAAGGTTCAGGCCGCGGAGCAGGTCGAGTCGGGCCCATTCCTCGGCGAGCGATGGATCGTCGGCGGCCAGGCGGTTGAGGGCGATCGGGAACCGGGCGAGGAGGGCGGCCAGCAGCCTCGGCAGGTCGTCGGTCGTCAGCGGAACCGGCTGGAAGTCACCCAGCGAGCCTGCCATCCGGGCGATCTCGGGGGGTGCCTGATCGAGCCGGGCGGCCACGTTCACGCCCACGCCGATCAGGATCCGACCACCGGCGGAGGTCTCGATCCGCTCCGGGAGGATGCCGGCGATCTTCCGGCCGTTCGCCTCCACGTCATTCGGCCAGCGCACGCCGAGCCCCGGGTCGCGCCAGCCGAGATCGGCGACGGCCTCCACCAGCGCCACGGCCGTCGTCAGGGCGATCCTCGGCTGCTGATCCACGCGGACGCCGTGATCCGCCGGGTCGAAGACGAGCGTGAACGTCAGCGAGCCCTCGTCCGACCACCAGGCGTTCGTCCGCTGCCCGCGCCCGCGCGTCTGGCTCCGGGCCCAGACGACGAACGGACACGCACGACCAGGCTCGACCGCCAGCGCCGCCGCGGCGGTGCTGGTCGATTCGAGTTCGTCGTAGATCAAGACGTCGCGGGCGAACGGCCAGGGGGTCATGGGACGGTCATACCCAGCGCGGGATTCGGAGGAAGACGGTCTTCCCCCCTCGCGGGGGAAGACAGACCGCGAAGCGGTCAGTTGAGGGGGATGACCGCCGTCGGATTCGCGTCCGAAGCATTGCCTTCAGTGCGACGCCGATCCCCCCTCATCCGCCCCTGCGGGGCACCTTCCCCCGCGAGGGGGGAAGGCCGTTAGGGTTCGAAGCTCACGCGTCGCCCAACTTCAACAGCAGGTCGCCCGTTTTGACCTGGAGGCCGACGCGGGCGGGGAGTTCCACGACGCGGCCGGCGCGGTCGGCGTTGATGGTGGTCTCCATCTTCATGGCTTCGATGGAGAAGAGCTTCTGGCCCTTGCGGATGGGGTCGCCGACGGC
The DNA here is from genome assembly GCF_011065895.1 of Paludisphaera rhizosphaerae. Lineage (NCBI taxonomy): Bacteria > Pseudomonadati > Planctomycetota > Planctomycetia > Isosphaerales > Isosphaeraceae > Paludisphaera > Paludisphaera rhizosphaerae. The sequence goes on from NZ_JAALCR010000043.1 coordinate 23,958, forward strand.
CACCGCGACGCCGACGATCAGGCCGGGCAGCGGAGCGCCGATCTGCATCGGGTCGGAGGGATCGGCCTTGGGGGTCTCGACGACCGACGAGGCCAGCGAGCGGTCGGCGATCTCGACCTCGCGGGGCTGGCCGTTCAGCTCGAAGAAGACCGTCCGCTTGCCGTCGGCGTGGGGCTCGCCCACGGCCAGGAGCTTGATGATGAGGGTCTTCCCGGGCTCGATCTCGAAGGCGTTCTCCTCGCCCGTCTCGGCCCCGTAGAAGAACAAGGGGGTGGGGAGCACGGAGGTGTCGGAGAACTTGTCCTTGTGCTTGACCAGATCGGGGAAGACGCGGGGGTACATCATGTAGCTGAGGACGTCGAACTCGGAGACCTCGGCCGGGTCGTCGACGCCCATGATCTCGGCGACCTTCTTGCGGATCGCGGCGAAGTCGGCCGGGGGGAGCAGAGCGCCGGGGCGGTCGGTCAGCGGCTTGCGGTCCTTGAGGATCCGCTTCTGCAGTTCGGGGGGGAACCCGCCGGGAGGCCGGCCCAGGCGGCCTTCCATGAACTCGACGACGCTGTCCGGGAAGGCCAGCTCGCGGTCGGAGTCCATCACGTCCTCGGGCGTCAGGTTGTTGGCCACGAGGAAGAGGGCCATGTCGCCGACGACCTTGGACGACGGCGTCACCTTCACGATGTCGCCGAACATCTGGTTGACCAGGCCGTAGGACTCGCAGACCTCAAGCCAGCGCGGGGAGAGGCCCAGGGCGTCGGCCTGCTGGTAGAGGTTCGTGTACTGGCCGCCGGGCATTTCCAGGTCGTACAGGTCGGCGGCCGGCGACTTCGGGCCGGACTCGAACGGCTTGTAGAGGGTTCGGACCTCGTCCCAGTAGCGGCTGACGTCGATGAGCGTCTGGTGGTCGACGCCCGTGTCGCGAGGCGTGAACCGCAGCGACTCGATGATCGCGTTGAGGCTGGGCTGCGAGGTCAGCCCGGACATCGACGCCACGGCGCCGTCGGCCACGTCCAGGCCCACGCCGGCCGCCATCAGGACGCTCGCCGCCTGGGCCCCGCCGATGTCGTGAGTGTGGAAGTGGACGGGGATGCCGACCTCGCTCCGCAGGGCCTCGATCAGCTTGACGGCGGCCGGCGGCTTGCAGAGGCCGGCCATGTCCTTGACGGCGATGATGTTCGCCCCGCGCTTCTCCAGATCCTTGGCCATCTCGACGTAGTAGTCGAGGTTGTACTTGGAGCGGGCGGGGTTGAGGATGTCGCCGGTGTAGCAGATGGCGGCCTCGCAGATCGCCCCCGCCTTGCGGACGGCCTCGATCGTCGCGCCCATGTTCGGGACCCAGTTGAGCGAGTCGAACACGCGGAAGACGTCGATGCCGGCCTCGGCGGAGGTCTTCACGAAGGCGTCGACCACGTCGTCCGGATAGCTCGTGTAGCCGACCGCGTTCGAGCCCCGGATGAGCATCTGGAAGAGGATGTTGGGGATCCGCTCCCGGAGCGCGGCGAGACGCTCCCAGGGGTCTTCCCGGAGGAACCGCATGGAGGTGTCGAAGGTGGCCCCGCCCCACATCTCCAGCGAGAAGAGGTTCGACAGCCGGTGGGCGTAAACGTCGGCCACGCGGAGCATGTCTCGGGTGCGCAGGCGGGTGGCCAGCAGCGACTGGTGGGCGTCGCGGAAGGTGGTGTCGGTGACCAGCAGCGGCTTCTGATCGCGGACCCACTTGCTGAAGCCCTCGGGACCCATCGCCTTGAGTTTCTGGCGGGTGCCGTCGGGGATCTTCTCGGTGTGCTTGTAGGCCGGCGGCGCAGGCTCGGCGGGGAACAGGCGCGAAGCGTCGGGCTTCACGCCGGGGAAGCCGTTGACGGTGACGTCGGCGATGTACGACAGCAGCTTGGTCGCCCGGTCCCGACGCTCGGCGAACTCGAACAGGCTGGGGGTCTGGTCGATGAACCGCGTGGTGCAGTGACCTTCCAGGAACGTCTCGTTCGTGACGACGTTGAGCAGGAAGGGGATGTTGGTCTTCACGCCCCGGATGCGGTACTCCTGCAGGGCCCGCTCCATCCGGGTGGCGGCGTCGATGAACCGGCGGCCGTAGGTGGAGACCTTCACCAGCAGCGAGTCGTAAAACGGCGTGACGATGGCGCCGGCGGCCGTGGAGCCGCCGTCGAGCCGCAGGCCGGGGCCGCCGGACGACCGGTAGTTGGTGATCCGGCCGTAGTCCGGGGTGAAGTTGTTGGCCGGGTCCTCGGTCGTGATCCGGCACTGGATGGCGAAGCCCTCGGTATGCACCGAGTTCTGGCCGTCGATGCCGATGGCCGGGTTCGAGAGCGGCTCGCCCTGGGCGACGAGGATCTGGCTCTTGACGATGTCGATCCCGGTGACGATCTCGGTGACGGTGTGCTCGACCTGGAGCCGAGGGTTCACCTCGATGAACGAGAACGTCTTGGCCTGGTCGTCGACGAGGAACTCGACCGTCCCCGCGTTCTGGTAGCCGACCGCCCGGCCGATCTTCAGCGCGGCCTCACAGATGTCCTGGCGGAGCTTCTCGTCGAGGTTGTAGGCCGGGGCGATCTCAATGACCTTCTGGTGCCGCCGCTGGATGGAGCAGTCGCGCTCGAAGAGGTGGACGAGGTTGCCGTACTTGTCGCCGAGAAGCTGGACCTCGATGTGCTTGGCCTTGGAGATGAACTTCTCGATGAAGGCGTCGGCGCAGCCGAAGGCGGCCTGGGCCTCGCGGCGGGCCTGTTCCAGCGAGGGGTCAAGATCCTCGGCCTTCTCAACGACCCGCATCCCGCGGCCGCCGCCCCCCATCGACGCCTTGATGATGACCGGATAACCCATCGCCGCGGCGACCTTCTGGGCGTCCGGGCCGGGGACGACCGGCTGGCTCCCCTTCAGCACGGGGACGCCGGCCGACTCCGCCAGCGCGCGGGCGGCGACCTTGTCCCCCAGGCTGTCGAGGATCTCGGGCGTGGGGCCGATGAAGACGATGCCGGCCGCGGCGCAGGCGCGGGCGAACTCGGCGTTCTCGGAGAGGAAGCCGTAACCGGGGTGGATCGCGTCGACCCCCTTCTCGACGGCCAGTTCCACGATCGCCGGGATGTTCAAATAACTGCGGATGGGCTCGCCCGGAGTGCCGACCTGGTACGCCTCGTCGGCCTTGAGCCGATGCACGGCGAACCGGTCCTCATGCGAGTAAATCGCCACCGTCCGGATGCCCAACTCATGCGCCGAGCGGAAGACGCGGATGGCGATCTCGCCCCGGTTCGCGACCATCAGTTTGCGGAACGACGTCATGCGGCTCTTCCCGACGGCTGGGGGTGGTGCTGGTTGGGGACTCCGCGGCGCGGGGGGAAGGGCGGCGCGGTCGGCGAACGGGGCTTCCGGTGCAAGTCGACCGGCCTGATATTTGGCCGGGTGAGGGTCGTGGGAGATCGGAGGGCATGCCGGATCACGATCCGGGACCATAACGGCCTTCCCCCCTCGCGGGGGAAGGTGCCCCGCAGGGGCGGATGAGGGGGGATCGGTGTTGGATCGAGGGCGGTCGGTTGGATGCGCGTCCGACGGCGGTCGTCCCCCTCATCTGATCGCTTCGCGATCTGTCTTCCCCCGCGAGGGGGGAAGACCGTCCTCAGCGTGGCCCGATCCGAAGCTCCGACGACCCTCGCCCGGCCCTGCGGACCGTCCGGATTCATGGGCCGCAATTATCTCAGATCGGAGGGGCGGAATTCACCCTCATTTTCGCCCCGGACGGGATTCACCAGCGTCCCGATCGGTGCGATCGTCGCGCGGACGACGTCGCCGGGCTTGAGGAAGACCCCGGTGGCGGAGCCGACGCCCGAGGGGGTGCCGGTGGCGATGACGTCGCCGGGCTCCAGCGTGATGAACCGCGAAACGAACTCGACCACGGCGGCGACGGGGAAGACCATCTCGGCCGTGGTGGCGTTCTGCTTGACCTCATCGTTGACGGTCAGTTTGATGGGCAGCGCCTGGGGATCGGCGACGGAATCGGCCGAGAGGATGCACGGACCCATGGGGCAGAACGTGTCATGCCACTTGCCGTGCAGCCAGTCGAAGAACTTGTCGCGCTCGCGGGCCTTGCGGTCGGGATTGGGCCGGAACGAACGGTCGCTGACGTCGTTGACCACCGTGTAGCCGGCCACGTACTTCAGCGCGTCTTGCTCCGAGACGTTCTTGCAGCGCTTGCCGATGACCACGCCCAGTTCGCACTCCCAGTCGATCTGGTCGGGAGAGATCGCCGGGATGACGATCGGGTCGCCGGGGTGGGTGAGCGTCGTGCTCGGCGGCTTGGTGAAGACGTAAGGGAACGTCTCCTGCCGCTCGGTCGACATGTACCCGCGTTCGACCAGGTGCTTGGAGTAATTCCCCGCCAGGAACAGCATCTTGCTGGGCGAGGGGAGGGGCACCAGCAGGTCGACCTCAGCCCGAGGCATGGTCAATTCGTTGAGCGCGATGACGTCCAGGTCCTCGACCCATTCGTAAAGCCGGCGGGCCTGCTGGAACGAGGGGCCGTTGGGAGGAAGGAGGTCCAGCAGGTCCTCGGTATCCGCCAGCAGCATCTCGTCGCCGGTCTCTCGGCTGTAAAGCTCGGCCGCCTGGTCAAGCGGGATCACCGCGTCGTCGCGATAGAAGCCGGTCAGCACGAGGTCGTCGCAGCGGAACCGACAGACGCGCATGAGGACGCCTCCTCGTGAGTTTTGAACCGACCCGACGCCTTCCGACCCGACTTCCGAACCTAGACGATGATCGCTCCAGTGTATCGACATCCCGGCGCGAGTCCAGACACGCGTTTGATTGCTCGCGCGGTCGGGAAAGGGGTCGTCGAAATGCGAATCGGGCCACGCCGACTACGGTCTTCCCCCCTCGCGGGGGAAGATAGATCGCGAAGCGATCAGATGAGGGGGCGACCGGCGTCGACCGCGAATCGACGCTTCGGACTCAATCCGACGCCGATCGCCCCCTCATCCGGCCCTTCGGGCCACCTTCCCCCGCGAGGGGGGAAGGCCGTTATGGCCTCGAATGTTCACCCCACCTTTTCCCCCTGATGCGCCCGGCGGGCGAGGTTGAGGCCGCCCAGGGCCGGCTCGGGGACGAGGGTCGGGGTTGGGTCGTAGCCTCGGGCGCGGAGGTCTTCCAGGAGGGAGTCGGCCAGGGCGGGGGTGGAGACCAAAAAGCCGCCGGCCAGGCCGATGGGGAGCGGGCCGGACTCCCAGCCCAGGGAACGCGCGGCGGCGGCGGCGGTCTCGCCCAGGTCGCGGCCGGCGGGGCGGATCAGCTCGTCGAGCAGCGTCGGGTCGTCGGCGGCGGCTTCCACGACCGCTCGGGTCAACGCGGCGATCTTCGTGCGATCCATCCCCGGCGCGTACACGGCCGAGACGATCTTGGCCGGGCCGTCGATCCCCAGGGCTCGGCAGATGCAGTCGGTCAGCGGGTCAGGACCTTCGTCCTTCGGGTCGCGGCCGTCGATCCGGCGGGCGACTCGGCGCAAGGCGGCGCAGGCGACGGCGAAGGCGCTCCCTTCGTCGCCGAACGTCGCTCCCCAGCCGCCGGCCCGCGACTTGCGGCCGTCGCGGTCGCGCGAGACGGCGATCGAGCCCGTGCCGGCGATCACTCCCACGCCCCAGCCTTCCGGCGTGCCGGCGGCGACGACGAGGTCGCCGTCGTTGACCAGCACCAGGCGGTCGGCCCAGTTGCCGGCGACCGACCACTCGCCCAGCAGGGCCTTGTCCTCGGGTCGGTCGAACCCGGCCACGCCCAGACAGGCGACCGTCACCGACCGCGGCCAGAGGCCCGCCTCGGCGAACGCGCCGGCGATGGCCTCCTCCAGCGCCGTTCGCGCCGCGGCCGTGCCGACGGCCTTGGCGTTCGACGGCCCGGCCTCGCCCCGGCCGAGGATCGCGCCGTCGGGTCCGCCCAGCAGGGCGACCGTCGAGGTCCCGCCGCCGTCGACGCCCAGAAAGAGGAGGTCGGCCGCCTTCGTTTCCTGCCCACTCATGATGCGTTCGCCCTCGCCTTCTTCGCCTCGACGGCGCGCCGGACCTGGCCGCCGTGGGCTTCCAGCAGCGATTCCGCCTCGGCCGGCTCCACGCCCGCCAGCTCCACCACCAGGGCCGTTTTGAGCTTGCCGCCGCAGGCCGCCAGCAGCTCGACGGCTCGCGCGTCGTCGACGCCCGCCAGCTCGCGGAGCATCCGCCGGGCCCGGATCCGGAGCTTCTCGTTGACCGGCGTGAAGTCGATCATCCGGTTGCCCCAGGTCTTGCCGATCAGAACCATCGCCCCGGTCGTGATCATGTTCAAGACCATCTTGGTGGCGGTGCCCGACTTCAGCCGCGTCGACCCCGAGATCACCTCGGCGCCCACCAGCGGCGCGATGTCCAGGTCGACCTCCGCCCCCAGCAGGCTCGGCCGGTTGCAGGAGACGCCGACGGTGGCCGCCCCCCGCTTCTTCGCCTCGCGGACGGCGCCCAGCACGTAGGGCGTCCGGCCCGAGGTGGCGATGCCGACGACGATGTCGCGGTCGGTCACGTTCATGTCGGCGATCTCGGCCGCGCCGACGTCGGCGTCGTCCTCGGCGCCCTCGATCGACCGCGTCAGAGCCTTCTGGCCGCCGGCGATCAGGCCGACGACCATCTCCGGCGGCGTCGAGAAGGTGGGGGGGCATTCGGAGGCGTCGAGCACGCCGAGCCGGCCCGAGGTCCCGGCGCCGACGTAGATCAATCGCCCGCCGCGGCGGAACCGCTCGGCGGTCCACTCCACGGCCTTCGCGACGTTCTCCGCCTCGGCCCGAACGGCCTCGACGACCTTCACGTCCTCGTCATTCATGATCTGAACGATCCCCAGCGCGCCGACCGCGTCGATCTCGGTCGTTCGGGGGTTGCGGGCCTCGGTCAGCAGGTGGTCTTCCAGCGCCATCGTATCGGACTCGCTCAGCTCGTCGGTTGGAGGGATTCGGCCGCCGGGATCGGGCGGACGGTGGGGAAGATGCGGCCCGCGGCCAGGCCGACGATGAACGTCGTCGTCGAGCCCACCAGGGCGTACCAGGGCCACGCCAGCGAGGTGCCGAACTTGGCGTACATCACCGCGGCGACGCCCGCCGCCAGGCCCGTCAAGGCCGCCCCCTGGCCGACGTCCTTCGTCACGTTCCCCAGGATGAACAGGCCCAGCAAGATGCCCGTCGTGAAGCCGGCGATCGCCAGCGCGTTGTCGACCACGCTCGCTTCCAGGCCGGTCGCCCACCAGGCCACCGACGCCTGCACCACGCCGAACCCGATCGTCGCCAGCTTGGAGAGCCGGACCAGCCGGACCTCGTCCGTGTCGCCGGTGATCGGGCGATAGAGGTCGTTGATGAGCGTCGACGCCGAGGCGTTCAGGGAGCCCGAAAGCACCCCCATCGCCGAGGCGAAGATCGCCGCGATGACCAGCCCCAGGATTCCCGTGGGAAGCTGGTCCACGATGAACTGCGAGAACGCCCGGTCCGGCCTCGTCACGGGCTCGGACGGCGGGAACTGGCCGAAGAAGACGTAGAGCGCCACGCCGATGAACAGGAACAGGGCGAACTGGGCCAGCACCACGAACCCGCTGGCGATCAGCGCCCCCGCCGCCTGCTTCTGCGACCGGGCCGCCAGGTATCGCTGGACCATCATCTGGTCCGCGCCGTGGGTGGCCGTGTTCAGCACCATGCCGCCGATCAGGCCGGCCCAGAAGGTGTAGGGCTTGGTCAGGGTGAAGCTGAAGTCGAACGTCTTGAACTTGTCGGCCGCCTTCGCCGTGTCCATGAGCTGGCCCAGCCCGCCGGGGAGTTTGTGGATCAGGATGTACAGGGCGATCAGGGCCCCGATGATGTAGACGGTGAACTGAAGGACGTCCGCCCAGATGACCGCCTTCACGCCGCCGATGTAGGTGTAGATGATCGTGGCGACCTCAACGGCGATGATCGCGTAGAGGATGTCCCACCTGGTGATGATCGACAGGACGGTCGCCGCCAGGAACAGCCGCAGGCCGTCCCCCAGGTTGCGGGTGAAGAGGAACAGAATCGACGCCGTGCGACGGGTCGCCTGGCCGAAGCGGTTCCCCAGCACCTGGTAGGCGGTCTCGATCTGCCCCTTGAAGTACGAGGGGAGCAGCACGGCCGAGACGATCATCCGGCCGAAGATGTAGCCGATCGGCAACTGGAGGAACTCGAAGTTCCCCTTGTACGCCGTCCCCGGGACGCTCAGGAACGTCACCGTGCTGGTCTCGGTGGCGACGATCGAGATCATCACCGCCCAGATGGGCATGTCGCGCTCGGCGAGGAAATACCCCTTGAGCCCTTGCTCCCCCTTGCCGCCGATCCACCCCCCGAGCGCCGTGCACCCGAGAATGTAGACCACGATCACCGCTACGTCGATCGGACTCATCGGCCTCACCGGAAACGGTCGGATTCTGTTCAGACGCCCACATCAAGGCCGCATCGACGCCTTGCCGTCGGGAGAGGGGTCGATCTTAGCACATTCGGCGACGACCTTGCATCCTCGGTCGAGGCCGCCGCCCGACGAACCACCGCCTCACCCGTTGATCGTCGGCGACGAGGGCCGCTGAACGTCCTGCGAAATCACCGTTCTCCGTGGCGAAGTCGCCTCTCGCGTTGAATGGCGTCTTCATTCGGTCACCGCAGGCCGACCACGCCTTATCTCCACTCGTGGGACGCCCCAAACGACAACGACGTCGACCGTCCCACGAGACAAGAAGGAGATAAGGATGAGCTTTCGCCTTGGCAAGTGGACGTTGATGATCGCTCTCGCGGCCGGGGCTGTCGCCCCGGAGGCCTCCGCGGCCAACCTGGTCACGAACGGCAGCTTCGAGAGCGCCACCGGATTCAATGGAAGCAAGGAGAACCTGAGCACCCTGACGCTGACCGGGTGGAGCCTCGGGGCCCACGGATCGTCCGGTTCGCTGGGCTACCTGGTCGCCCCCGGCCAGGCGGACAACGGCGACTATTTGTCGGTGTACAACGGGTTTCCGAACCAGAGCCCGGACGGCGGCAAGTTCGTCATGATCGACGGCGACCCCGCCTGGACGGTCCCCATCTATCAGACGATCAGCGGCCTGACCGTTGGGCAGGTCTACATGCTCACGTTCTACCAGGCGGCCGGCCAGCAGGCGGGGTTCACCGGCCCCACCACCGAGCGCTGGTCGGTGACCTTCGGCTCGGATACGCAGCTCTCTCACAAGTTCGAGCTCCTTCAAGGGGCGACCGGCCAGTGGGAGAAGCAGACGATGTTCTTCCAGGCCACGTCGGCCAGCCAGGTGCTGACCTTCCTGGCCGTGGGGACCCCCAACGGCGCCCCGCCGATCGCCTTCCTGGACGGCGTCTCGATGGAAGCGGTGCCTGAGCCGTCGAGCATCGCCCTGGCTGCTCTCGGCATCGTCGGCGTGCTCGGCGGTCAACTCCGCCGCTCCCGCCGGGCTTCGGCCTGATCGCCCGACCGCTCGTCGCGACTCGGCAGACCTCTGCCGGCCGGAGGCTCTCGCCTCTTGGCCGGCTTTCGGCTGTTCGAAGGGGAATGCCGCAACACGGCTCCTTGAAACGAGGCGAACGGAAGAAGTACCCTCGATCACCGGACTCACCGCCGCCCCCGCGCGAGGTCGCCCCCGATGGATCACGACGAAGCCGCCCGTTGCTGGGAAGGCAACGCCGAAGCCTGGACGAAGCTGGCGCGGGCTGGTTACGACGTCTACCGCGACGGCTTCAACACGCCGGCGTTCTTCGACCTGCTGCCGGACGTGGTAGGGCTCTCGGGCCTGGACGTCGGCTGCGGCGAGGGCCACAACACGCGGCGGCTCGCCCGTCGAGGAGCCCGCGTCACGGCCGTCGACGTCTCGGAGACCTTCATCCGATACGCCCGCGAGGCCGAGGCCGCCGAGCCGCAGGGGATCGACTACCGGGTCGCGAGCGCCCTGGCCCTGCCGTTCGAGGCCGGCACGTTCGACTTCGCCACCAGCTTCATGTGCTTCATGGACGTCCCACAGACGGACCGCGTGCTGGCCGAGGCCTTCCGCGTCCTGAAGCCGGGCGGGTTCCTCCAGTTCTCGATCTGCCACCCCTGCTACGACACGCCCCACCGCCGCAACCTCCGCGACGGCCACGGCCGGACCTACGCGATCGAGATCGGCGACTACTTCCGCAACCGGACGGGGGACGTCGTGGAATGGATCTTCTCGTCCGCCCCGCCCGAGGCCACGGCGGGCCTGCCGAAGTTCCAAACGCCCTACTTCACCCACACGCTCTCCGAGTGGCTCAACCTCCTGATGGACGCCGGCTTCCACATCGAGCGCCTCGCCGAACCCCGCCCCGACGACGAGGCCGTCCGCGTCTACCCCGCCTTGCAAGACGCCCAGGTCGTCGCCTACTTCCTTCACGTCCGGGCCCGAAAGCCGAGCTAGCTCGATTTCGTCGTCGCCCCGAAGAAACTTGCAATGAAATCCCGGCCGCGCGGGACTACAAAGGAGAGAGGGGTCCGCGAGAGGCGACGGGAAGGAGCGAGCCATGGCGAGGCAGGCCGGCGCGAGCGTCAACGGCGATCTGGACCGGTGGACCGTGGAAGCGGGCCAACCCGACGGTCTGCTGCTTCAGGCGTTCCTCACCCGCGACGAGGACGCCGCCGAGGAGGCCTTCCGCCGCCTGGTCGACCGCCACGCGGCGGCCGTGATCCGCGTCTGCCGCGACGTCCTGGGCGACGAACACGAGGCGCAGGACGCCGCGCAGGCCGTGTTCCTGGTCCTGGCCCGCAAGGCGGCGACGATCGGCCGGCCGGATTCGCTCGGCTCCTGGCTGCACGGCGTGGCGCTTCGAGTGGCTCGCAGGGCGCGAGACGGCTCCGAGCGTCGTCGACGGGCCGAGGCGAAGGGCGGAGCGGCGACGGCCGAGCGCGCCTCGGGCGTTGCGGCGATCGACCCGGACGACCTCCAGATCCTCCACGAGGAGCTGGACCGGCTCCCCGACGGCTACCGCCTGCCGCTGGTCCTCTGCTACTTCGAGGGCTACACCCAGGAGCGGGCCGCCGGCGTGCTCGGCTGGCCGTACGGAACGCTTCAGGCCCGGCTCCACCGAGGCCGACGCAAGCTCCGCGAAGCCCTCGTCCGTCGCGACCCCGCCCTCCGCGGGGCCATGGCCGCCCTCGTCGGCTTCCGACCCGACCCCGCCGAATGGACGACCCGAACCGCCCGCGCCGCCGTCCGCTTCTCCGGCACGGGCGCCCAGGAACTCGTCGGCCCGAACGTCGCCCAGTTGGCCCTCGCCTCCGCCGGTTCGACGACGCCCGCCCTCGCCTCGGCCGCCGGCCTGCTGGCTCTGGGAATCGCTTTGGGCGCCGTCTGGTTCGCGGGCTTCCGCCAGCCGGCAAACGACCTGCCAACAACACAGTCAGAAGCGCCTATCCTCCCTTCTCCCCTGGTGGGAGAAGGTGCCCCAGAGGGGCGGATGAGGGGGGTCGTCACCGTCGCTAAACCTGGGGATCCCCCTCATCCGGCCTTCGGCCACCTTCTCCCACCAGGGGAGAAGGGAGGAAGTTCTCGCCCCAGCCTCGATCTGACCTCTGCGCCCAACACTTCAAGCCCCGTTCCTCCACCCCCCGCCGGCCTCGCGGCGTCCGTCGCCCCCACCCCCGAGCCTCGTCGAGCTATCGACGGCCGGGAGTTGTTCCAGCGGATCTGGGCGGCCAACGACGCTCGCAGCCACGGCGGCGACGGGCTCGGGCCGGTGTTCAACGCCCGGTCTTGCCTGGACTGCCACGACCAGGGGGGCGTCGGCGGGTCGGGCTCGGCGATCCACAACATCGACGTCGCCACGGTCGGGCCGGCGGGGATCGGCGGCGGGGAGTTCTTCTACGCCTTCAGCATGAACTTCGGCGGCCAGGGCTTCGAGTACCGGTTCGGCTACGACCCCTCGCAGTGGGCCTCGGCCGACGGTACGCGCCGGACCGACGCCTCGGCGGCCTCGGCCGTGCATCCCGGGTTCCGCGACTCGCGGAGCGTCGTCCTGCACCGGTTTGGGGTCGACCCGACCTACGCCGCCTGGCGCGACGCCGTCCCCGGGCTGCACGGGAACGTCGACGTCCGGGTCTCCCAGCGCAACCCGTCGCCGCTGTTCGGCCTGGGGCTGATCGACGCCATCCCGGACGAGGCGATCATCGCCCACGCCCGCCGGGGAGGGGGACGGGTCGCCCGCGTCGAGGGGGGCCGCGTCGGCCGGTTCGGCTGGAAGGCCCAGACGGCGACCCTGGAGGAGTTCGTCGTCTCGGCCGCCTCGTCGGAGCTGGGCCTGGAGACCCCCGGCCGTCGCCAGGCCGACTCGCCCCACCGCCCGGGGCTGACGTCGCCGGGGATGGACATGGACCGCGAGGAGTGCGCCGCGCTGGCCGCCTTCGTCCGCGACCTCCCCGCGCCGGTCGCCTCCACGCCGGCCGACCCGAAGGACGCGGCGGACGTCGACGAGGGCGCCAGGACCTTCCGCTCGATCGGCTGCGCCGGCTGCCACCTGCCGAAGTTGGGGGACGTCGAGGGCCTCTACAGCGACCTCCTTCTCCACGACATGGGCGCCGACCTGGCCGACGCCGCGGGCTACACCGTCTTCGGAGCCGGATCGACCGCCGACCCCGAGGATCGGGCCGCCTCCAAACGCCGCGAGTGGCGGACGCCCCCGCTGTGGGGCCTGCACGACTCCGCCCCGTACCTCCACGACGGCCGCGCCGAGACCGTCGCCCGAGCCATCGTCCTCCACGGCGGCCAGGGTTCCGCCTCGGCCGACCGCTTCACCAGACTCTCCCCCCGACGCAAGCGTCAGGTGGAGGCGTTCCTGGATTCGCTCACGGCCCCTCGCGGACGAGTGGAATAGGCGAGCCAGCCGACGATCGACTCCCTCTGTCTCAACTCTCTACTCCACGGGCTCGTCGTAGAAGCGATTGTAGCTGGACCATTCATCGTGTTCGTCGTCGTACCAGCCGCAGCGTCTCCAGCTTCCTTCCTCGCCTTCGATGACGTATTCCAGTACCAGATGATCCTTGTCGCCCAACAGTTGCTTCAGCCTCCGCTCGCCGCTGTAAAGAAAGAGCGTGGCCTCAAACCCAGCCGGCTGCGTCCCTTCAAAGCCCACCAGACAAAAAGGCCCGCGCCATGCGAGTTCCAATGCTCCCGCGAACGGGCGGGGGCTCGCGATCATGGCCCACAAGAAACCATCGTTGATGCGTTCCTCTCGAATTTCGACCGGCAGCCCGAGAAACGCCTCCAGCTTGGCGAGAACGTGTCGAGCGACACGCGACACTTCGTCATTGCCATGTGAGGCATCTTTGTCATAGTCACGCAAGAATCTGTCGAATTCATTCACTCTTCCAAACCTCTTCGGATTCACGCCGACGGCCCCGTCCCCAGCAGCCCGGCGATGGCCGCTTCGATCATGTCCATGCGGGCGAGGCCTTCGCGGAGGCTTGCCGTGATGCCCGACTCTCCCCAGTAGGCGCCGGCGAGCTGGCCGCAGACGGCGCCGGTGGTGTCGGCGTCGTCGCCGAGGTTGACGGCTCTGAGGACGGCTTCTTCGAAGCCGGCCGCATCGTGGAAGGCCCAGAGGGCGGCTTCGAGGCTCTCGACGACCCAGCCGGAGCCGCGGATCGCCGGCGGCGTCTTGCCTCGGTAGCTGCCAGAGGCCACGTCGCGGATCAGGGGGTGGAGCGGCTCGGCGGCGTCGAGCTGGAGCAGGGGGGGCCAGTCGGCGGCAAGGACCACCTCCCGCGGCTCTCCCTGGATCAAGGCGGCGAGGACTGCGGCCAGGTAGCGGCAGGCCGACGTGCAAGGTCCGCTGGCGTGCGTCGGCAGGCTCGACTCCGCCGCCAGGCGGGCCAGCTCGTCGACCTTCTCGGGATACAGCTCGACGTAGCGGATGGGGATCGGCGCCAGCCGCATGATCGAGCCGTTCCCCGCCGACGATTCCCAGGGGTCGCCGGCCCCCCGCGCGTTGCCGCCAAGCTCGAACCGGAGCAGGGCGGCGGCCGTCGTGTTGCCGATGTCGAAGCAGACGCCGTTGACCGAGTACGTCCCCAGCCGCCGCCACTTCACATAGCGGGCCGCCTGGTCGTCAAGGTCCCAGCCCACGCTCCCCAGGCTGTCGGCCAGGGCCAGGGCCATGCTGGTGTCGTCGGTCCACTCGCCGGGTCCCAGGGCGTGCGGCCCGCCGTCTCGATAGCCGACCACCGGCCGGAACGTCCCGGGGCGATGGAACTCCACCGCCGCCCCCAGCGCATCCCCCACCGCCAGCCCCACCAGAGCCCCGCGCCGCCTGTCATCCCAAGTCTTCCCCCCCTCCGACTCCGACATGACTGGACTCCCCATCGAGTCTTCAAGGACCAGGAAGATCCATGACGCCCACCACTATGAATCCCACCATCCAACACGGCAACCCTGACAGTCGCCACGTCTCAAAATCTCGACACGCCTCGATCTCGCTTAAACACGCCGACCCGAAGAAAAACGCTTGCGCAAGTCTATCTAAACACACCAGGCTGACGAAAAGCGGTTGGGACGGACCCTGGCGCTTATCTCGACGGCAGGCAGAGCTTTCCCAGAACGGCTGGACGGCGGGCGCCGGTGACGGAGGGGAGCGAGGTCGGCAGGCCGAAGAGCGCCTCGTGGCCGAGCACCGCGAAGGCCATCGCCTCGCGGGCGTCGCCGGGGACGCCTCGGTCGTCGCCCAGGATGAACTTCGCGGGGGCCAGCAGCTCGGCGAGGCGGCCGAAGAGGGCGGGGTTCTTCACGCCGCCGCCGGCCCCGACGACCTCGACCACCGGCGGCACGAACCGGGCGAAGGCGTCGGCCACGGTTCGGGCGGTGTACTCGGTGAGGGTCGCCATCAGGTCGGCGTCGAACCGGCCCAGCAGAGCGCCGGCCCGCTCGACGAAGTCGTCGCCGTACATCTCGAAGCCCGTCGACTTGGGGGGCTTGCGAGCGAGGTACGCGTCCTCGGCAAGCAGCCGTTCGACGAGCCCCTCATCGACCTTCCCCGCCTTCGCCAGAGCCCCGTCGCGGTCGCATGAGAGCGATCCGCCGGAGATCCGCCGGGCGAGGCGGTCGATCAGGGTGTTGGCCGGTCCGGTGTCGAAGCCGAAGACCTTCGACGGGTCGGGGTCGAGCACGGTGACGTTGGCGATCCCTCCCAGGTTGAGCACAGCGCGTCGGGAGGGTTCGGGCTCGCCCTCGCGGGGGGCGTAGAGGATGACGTCGGCGAACGGCGAGATCGGCGCTCCCTCGCCGCCGGCGGCGATGTCGCGGGCCCGGAAGTCGGCGATCGTCAGGCAGCCGGTGCGCTCGGCGAGCACGTCGCCGTCCCCCACTTGCAGCGTCGCCCCGATCGCCCCCGGCACCGAGCTGTGGTGATACACCGTCTGCCCGTGCGAGCCGATCAGGTCGATGTCCCCGGGCGCGATCCCGGCCGCCTCCAGCGTCTCCAGGCAGGCGACGGCGAAGGCCTCGGCGACGAGCACGTTCATCTCCGCCACGTCGCGGACGCCCCACTTCGCCAGCCCAAGGATCCGGGCGCGGGTCTCGGCCGGGTAGGGGGTCTCGGCGTAGTGGATCAGCTCCACCTTCGCCCCCGGCCGACCGGCCACCGGCGTGCCGAATCCGTGGATCCGGCAGACGGCCGCGTCGATCGAATCGGCGCTGGTGCCCGAGATCATCCCCACCACCACCCGCGACGGCTTCCCCGTCCGGCCCTCGATCATCCCGCCCAGCGCACTCAGCCCCATGTCGCCCTCCCCTGAATCATTCCCTCCCAACATCGTAACAAGCGCCAGCCGCCCGCCGATTGGGTTCCTTCGCACCGACCACGATTCCAACCCGTTCGACGCAACCCTCGATCAAGCAACCACTTGAGCCTCCCAAACTTGGCCTCGAATTTTGGCTTCCTTTGGCGAGAACATGAAGCTCCACTTGCTTCAAAAGCTCTCCTGGGGCGCCATGCCCACGCTCGTCGTGGGCCCGCGATCGCCAACGCCCGCCGAACCGCGCCAAGCCGAATCAAGACGGCCTGACTGCGACTTCGACTGGCTTCGTTCGCCGAAGCACTCGGACCGCTCAACGCCCTCCAAAGCACGTCCCCCATGAGGTTTACGCCACACCGAAATTTGGCTTCGATCGGCAAGAAGCACAGGCATTCTCGCTCGCCTTCCCTCGGGTTTCCGAATTGAGAAAGAGCCCGCGTCCACCGCCTTCTATTCTCACTATGGACCCAACGAGCCTCCCCCGAACGCCGACCGGACGGATTTCTCAAAAAAACAATTTTCCCCCGGTCCTGGATTCCGACGCGTGCTGACCGTTTCGATGGCCTCCGACGGAAGATAGTGCCCGGCCGCCGTCGTCCTAATTCGTAGGGGCACCCCTCGTGGGTGCCCGATCGCCATGGGATGCCCAATCGCCGTTGAATGTCCACGGCGGTCGGGCACCCACGAGGGGCGCCCCTACAGGTTGGGGCGACCCAATCGGTCGATCCCTGGGCAAACTTTGGGAGGCAGACCTCCGAGGCGACGCGGTTGCCCCAAGTCCCCTCTCCCGCCGGGAGAGGGTGGCCCGAAGGGCAATACTGTTCGGCAAGGGAATTGAGCTTCAGAAGAAGCGATG
>NZ_JAALCR010000044.1 GCF_011065895.1 Paludisphaera rhizosphaerae
GCTCTTGGCGATTTTCAGGTTGCGCGTGTGAAAGGCGATCGCCTCCTGGATGTGCTCGTCCCAGTAACCCCAGTTGTGGTTGCCGGGGAACTCCTGGTACTCGTGGGCGATGTGGCGGTCTTCCAGGAACTTGTGGAAGTCGCGGTTCTGCTGGAGCAGGAAGTCCTCCGTGCCGCAGTCGATCCGCATGGCCGGGATTCGGCCGTGGTCGATCCGCTCGACGATCGCGAAGGGGTCTTCCGGACCGTTCTTGGGCTCCTTGCCGAAGATTCGGGGGAACTCCGGGCTCAGCTTCTTGCCTTCTTTCGGGTCGGCCTGCAAGAAGCCCACCGCCCCCGAATGCGAGTTGACGCTGCAGAACATCTCGTGGTGCTTCAGCCCCAGCTTCACCGCGCCGTAGCCCCCCATCGAGAGCCCGCCGATCGCTCGGCCTTCGCGTTCAGCGCGGACGGGGAAGGTCCGTTCGACCAGTCCGACGACGTCCTTGATGAGGTCGTCCTCGTAGGCGTAGCCTTCCTGGGCGTTGGTGTACCAGTTCCGGCCGCCGTCGGGCATGACGACGACCAGCGGGAAGTCTTGCACGTAACGCTCGATGCTCGTGCGGCGGGCCCAGATGGTGTGGTCGTCGGAGAGTCCGTGGAGGAGGTAGAACGTGGACCAGGGGCGGGCCTTCGCTGGATCGTCGGGGAAGATGATGTTGAACGCCGACGCTTTCATCAGCGACCGGCTGAAGTACTGGATCGTGGCGAAGGCCATCACGTCTCCTCGTCGGATCTGTGTGGGGGCTCAGACTCTGGATCGAATCGACCCAGTGTCGGATCGCCGCTCGGCGAAAGCAACGGGGCGAGCGATTCGATGGCCGATTCGATCATGGCCTCGGGATTCGTCTCCAGCGATTGCAGATCCTCGACGAGCGTCTCGACGCCCCGCGCGACGACCGCCCGTCGATCGGCCATCCGCAGCACGGCGGTCGGGTCGATCGCCTGGAGGACCGCCTTGGTCACCGGGCGTTTCGACCCGGGCGCGGCGAACGCGCGGAGCAGTTCCAGGGTGATCGGGTCGTTCCCCAGCGCGGCAAGGACGGCGGCCTCGGCGGCGGTCGAGCAGGGGAGCAGATAGCAGGTGTCGTCCAGGACGATCGGCTTTCCCGCGACCAGTCCCACCGCACGAAACCGAGCCGGGCGATGAACCCCCGCGACGGCGACCTTGTAGGGGGCGAAGGAGTACGGGCCGATCCCGAACATCGCGAACGGCGGTCGACCGTCGTAGATCGACGATCGTCGACGGGCGAAGCGATCGGCGTGGGCGTTGAGGTAAGCCCAGAGCCGAGGGGCCTCCGTGGCGATGGCGGTCGTGTCGTCGCCAAGCTTCCGCTGCGTGACGATCAGGGCCCGCCGAGGACGCTCGCGTGCGGGCCGCTTCAGGTCGGCGCCCTTCACGAGCGGGTAGAGCCATTCGGGCTCAACGTCGACGACTTCACCCAGGCCGTTGCGGAGCGGGCCGCCCGGCCCGTCGGCGGTCAACTCCACGACGGGGGCGGCGTCGTGCTTGACGCCCTGACGCCACTCCCGCGGGCAGCCGCCGAGCGCGTCTTCGTGGGCCAGAGCCGTTTCGTAGTCCGTCGCGAATCGACCGCGGACGACGCCCATCGTGCGAACGGGGGCTGTCGCCTCCAGGTTCGGGAAGACGGCGATGCGGCCAGTAGGATTTGAGCGCCCAAGTGCCAAGATCAGGAAGCAAGCCGATACGGCCGCCCCGAACCAACGGCGGGCGTCGATCTCGATCAGCTCGGCGGTGATGGGAGTCTCGAGACGTCGAGCGTGGTCGAGCACGGCTCGGGCCACGGCCGACTTGCACAACAGGGCGATCGTCGCCGGTTGATCTGAGAGTTTGGCCAGGAGCTTGAGCCAGACGGCCTCGCCGAGGTCGAAGTTGGCCGAGCCCGTCCGGGCTTCCAGCCCTTCCAGGCCCTTCACGTTCCGCTTGGCCGGGAGGTTGAGGCTCCCCAGGCGGCCGAGCTCGGCGCTGGTCACCCAGGGAGGATTACCGACGATCAGGATCGGCCCGTCCCCTGACCAGGGGAGGCGGGAAAGGTCGACGCCGAAGAGGTCGGCTTCCAGGATCGTCGCGCGACCGTTCAGCGCGGCGCGGGCCTCGTTGCAATAGGCCGATTGCCGCTCGATCCCGATCGCCTCGCGGGGAGGGTGGGGCGAATCGAGCACGGCCCGCAGGAAGTTCCCGCGCCCGCAGGTGGGTTCCAGCACGCGAGCCCAGCGCCCGCCGATCGGACCGAGACGTTTGACGAGCGCCTCGGCCAATTCGGGGGGCGTCTGGAAGTCGCCGAACTCCTTCTTGCCCACGCGTCGGGCCTTACTTGATCTTGGCCCCGGGGACGCACTCGGCGTCGTCGACCGTGAGCAGGATCACCTTCTCGCCCGAGGTGGCCGCGAGGAGCATGCCGTTGGAGGTCTCGCCGCGGAGCATCGCCGGCGCGAGGTTGTTCACGATGATGATGTTCTTGCCCACGAGCGTCTCGGGCGCGTAGTGGGCCTTGACCCCGGCCACGATCTGCTTCTGCTGGTCGCCGACGTCCACCTGCAGGAGCAGCAGCTTGTCGGCGTTGGGATGCGGACGCGCCTCCAGCACCTTGGCCACCCGGAGTTCGATCTTGGCGAAGTCGTCGTACGTGATGGGATCGGCCACGGTCCTCGTTCTCTCGCAAAAAGGGCGGACGGTCGGGGAAAATCGCACCCGATTGTGACCCGTCGCGGCGAGAAATCCAAGACGAAAGGCGCGGGCCCTGCCCTCGCAGCCTCCGCTCCGGCTCTACTCGGGGGTAGCCGCGATTGTAATGTGGCCCACCGAGACGGTCGGACCGGCACCCACCAGCGGGTCCGCCGCCATCCCGGCCCTCGCGTCGGATGGAACCAGCGTTATCGTGATGGAGTCCGCCGATGCGCCTAAGAGACCTAATTCCCGCAGGTTCTCTGTGAGGTCCAAGGTAATGCTGGCCCCTTGACCTGCTTTCATCCCGTCCCGGTGGCCCATGGCCGCCTGGCTCGCCGATTCGAAGAAGGTGATTAGGCCCACAAAGTAGGGGGTGTTCGGGTCGCCGGCCTGCGCGAGGTCGGGCAGATTGATGTAGACGGAGTAATACCGACTCGGCGGCGTATCGTATCGGACGTCGGTGAAGATGGCTCGCACGATCCTGTGGTCGGCATCGCCTAGTCCTTGGAAGCCTCCTAACGCGGCCGTCAGTCTTGGCTGCTGAGCCGGCTCGACGGCGAGCCGGACCGTCTGGGGGGAACTGCCCAAGGTCCGCGGCGTTCCGTCGGTGGCGATAACTTCCTCCATCATACCTGGCGGGAACGCCTTGATGACGTTCCGGCGCTGAGGCCCGGCCAAGGAAGGCGGGACGGCCTGGACACTGACGCCCTTGTCGTAGTAATACCCAAGCCGATCCAGGTCTAACACATTTGATGCGGATAGTTCAATCCGTCTTCCGCCCGGGTCGAAGAAGGTAAAGCGGGTCTCAAGCCAGAGGGGGTCATCCGGATTCCTCCGGCCTCTGCCGAGGCGGAGCCATTCGCCCCAGAGCCGGTCGACATTGGCGTGATGCAACCAGAAGATGGGATCTCGCCCGGCCGTATCAGGATTGCCCATCCAATGGCCGATCTCCGTATGCACCGCGTTATGGGCGCAGACTTCGAGGGCTCCGAAATTACGGTTGTGTTCCCGATGGCCGGGCTCTCTCTTGTAGGGGCCACCGAACCCCTCGCCGCCACAAGGCGATGCGAACGAGACAACGCGGAACGCATGTTCCCAGGCGACGGCGGTGGCAGCGATTGGCATTCCCTGCTTGATACAGCGGTTCTTCTCGAAGAGCGGACTATCCGAGTCGAAGAATCGATCCGGTAGGGCCCGCTGGGAGCGATCTGTCCAATCCCAATAGGGAAGTGTCAACTCGACGTCGCCCGAGGCGGCGCGGAGGATGCGCTCGAAGGCGAACAGATAGGCACGGTGCCAGGGCAGGAACCACCAATTGGCATGCTGGCAGCTTCCCCAGGCTTCCAGTATCGTTTCTTCCTCCTGGTCAAGGTAGCCGTGCATGTTGGCCTGGTACCACCAGGAAGTCGGGTCGTGCTTGGGCCGCGATTTCATAACCCGGACGCCACGCTCAAGCGAGTCCAATTCGCGGGACGTCAGGCTTGAGAAGCTCTTGCGCATCCGAATCCTGCCGTCCGGGCCAGGGGATGGCTCGGGTGCGGGACTTGGGCCTGGAGGCGGGATCGGTTGGGGCGGAGGCCAGGGGCTGGGAGTAGGCGGCACGTAGGGTTGGGGACCGCAATCGCAGGGAGTTAGCTGGCCTCGACGGGCACATCCGCCTAACGCGGCGGAGAGGCCAACTGCCAAAACCTCGCGACGGGTCACGATTCGATGGGCCATAGGGGAGATCACCGCTTCGCAAAGATGGCACTCCTAATCGAGAGTCCATCCCGGCGGTCCCCGCCTGGGTCGATGAATGTACGCCTCATCGGCTAATCGGTTGTCGGTTCAGGAACCTGTTTCCCTGGAGTAACGGATTCCCGTCGGCCTGTGATGGGTATACCTTTCGGTTGGATTGTTTCCCTTTCTGTGCTAGTCACACCTCTTCCTCTGGTCGCTCCTCTTTCGCTCCCTTCGCGGCAACCTTCCCCCACGAAGGAAACCGATACTCGGCCACGTACTCTCGAACCGAGAATTGGCCTACCACTGCGAATCGGCTGCCTAGGTGTGTTGCGTTGGGTCGACGATATCGACTCGCAGGCTTCTGATTCGCGACATAGCTCGTTGCGTGCCCGCCCACCTTGGGCTTTACACCGTACGGCCGTTCAACCACGCGAACGGGACGGAGGGCTGGTCGGCGGTTCGCGCACCGATCTCGTCTGCGAGGTTCTCGTAGCGTTCCGGCTGGCGGCAGAGGTAGTCCTGGGCCTTGGCGGCCTTGCCGGAGAAGGAGCGGTTTTCCAGTCCCCAGGTGGTGTTCAGGTGACGGATGATCGCGGCGTAGTCTCGGGACGTGTAAACGCCGGAGCGCTGGGCCGCCGCGGCGAAGTGATCGAAGAGGTTCGGCAGTTGACCGTCCGTCATCCGGCTCCCGGGCATGGCGATCAGCCGCCTG
The DNA here is from genome assembly GCF_011065895.1 of Paludisphaera rhizosphaerae. NCBI lineage: Bacteria > Pseudomonadati > Planctomycetota > Planctomycetia > Isosphaerales > Isosphaeraceae > Paludisphaera > Paludisphaera rhizosphaerae. The sequence goes on from NZ_JAALCR010000044.1 coordinate 5,162, forward strand.
AGCACGGAGTGGTAGGCGAGGAGCGTCGCTTCGGGGTCGCGCTCGAAGAGTTCGGCGACGATTCGGGTGTAGAAAACCTCGTGGCGCGTCTCGTCCGCGGCGATCTTGCGGCAGATCTTGGCGAGGCCCTCCTCGCCGCATTTGACCGCGATCCGGGCGACGTTCCCGTGTGAGAGCCGCGTCGCACGCTCCTGGAACGCGGAGTAGATCAGCCCGGCGTATTCGTGCCCTTCGTGCCCGGAGGTGAAGCCGTCACTGATGAGGTGGTGGATGGTCAGCTCGATCGACCTCATGTCGACGCGGCCCGAGAGCCGCAGGTAGGCATTGAGCAGGTCGCCGTGACGGTTCTCCTCGGCGGTCCAGCCTCGCAGCCAGCGCGCCCACGGAGCCTGCCCCCCTCCGGTCGGGTCCCTGGCGATCCGCTCGACCGAGATCGCGTAATTCGGCAGCGCCTCCTCGGTCACCATGTTTCCGACGAGTACGACGAGGAGTTCGTCAGGCAGGGCCCGAGCCGTTTCGCGGAAGCGATTCAGCCGATCCGCCCAGTCGTCCGCGTTGAGATCGGGCAGGAAATCGGTCGGTTGCCATGCTTCGTCGATCGGAAGAAGCAGCGACAACTGGTCGGAAACGAAGTCCTGGAGGCTTTCAATGACTTCTATCACCTGGGGCCAAGGTCTTCCTGCCGGGCCGGGCGGTTGAGGTGTTCAGAAGTTGGTTGCAAAGGGAGTTCGGAGGCGGAGACTGAGAGCGAACTGCCGCCGACGCTGAGCATCGTCGGCAGAGGGATCCGGCGGTTCTTCCGGCATCCTCTAGGTTTACGATCAACCCCGCCCGGGCGAATCTCCCAACGCCTGAGCCGACCGCGATCGTGGTCGATGCGGTCGGGTCTCTCCTCTGGGAACGGCAGCCGCCCTGTGCCGAGTTTCCTCCTTGATCCGTCCTCTCCGGGACGGACACCTTTGATCCGCAGACCATATCGAAAACCCAGCTTTCAGACCAGCCGAGCGATCGGGCGTGGTGCGGCCTCTGGAAGGCGCTCTCGATGTTTCGAGCCCAAAGTCGACTTCCGATCGTCGGGTTTCATGGCCAGGTCACCGGAGGAACCTCTCTTGGCGTTGTCGTCGGAGGCTCCCGTTCTCTCCGCGGCCCGCAAAGTCGTGACATTCCGGACGGCCGACGTCGGCCTCCCTTTCCACGCCTGGACGGGAGTGGAAGCCCGTGATGGAGCCGGAGTCTTGGTAGTATCGTATCGAATTGGAGGGCTGGGCTCGGATCTCCGCGGAGAAGGGGATCGGCGCGACCGGCCCGCCAGGCGAAAGCGACCGAACGAAGCCATCGTGGAGGCCCCGATTTCGATGTCCAACCGTCTGCCATTAGACGACTTGCGGTCGATGGCTTTGGTCGTCGAGCCGTCCGAGCGAACCCAATCCCGCGGGGCCGTCGTTGGCATTGGGCGACCCCTGGAGCGGTTCCCGTTCGGATTGCATCCGGTGGTCGGTCTGCCGGTGCCAGGAGTCCAGGCTCTTGGATCGATTCGGTGCCGGCTGCCTTTCCCCGTTTCCTCCTCCGCTCCTGGTGCAACCCAACCGGCAGGCGTTCGATGGCTTCCGTCTGGAACCGTCGCGAGCGGCGAGAAATCGTCAAACGAAGCCGTCGCGATCCATGCCGATTTCGTTCTCAAAACCCCTTCCGCCAATAGCTTGCGTCCGATGAGTTTGCTCTCGGATCGTTGCGAAGGAAGCCAATCCGGGGGGCGTCGCGGATGAGGAAGCCGCCCCGGGAATCCAAGGAGGGGACGCCGACGCATGAGCCGACACGCCGGGCGGAGCGGGCTGTCGCGGCGGCGGGGCCGTTCGCGCGGGTGAACGCCTGGTTGGCGCGGCCGGTCGGCCGGCTGGGGCTGTTGGTCCTCTGGGGGGCGATTCTCTGCGCGCCGGGGATCCTGTTCTTCAACCCGTATGAACCATTCGCGGGGGGGCATATCACTCGCGACCCGTTGTGGATCCACCGGCTCTACAGCGACGACTTCATCTACGTGTCGGCCTCGCGGAACCTCTCGCGGACGATGGCGAATCTGTTCACACCGCATTTCACCCACGTCGTCCCGGCCTGGCGGCTCCTAACCTGGTTTCTGGTCGCTTCGGCCGGGAGCCTGGCGCGGCTGCCGGACGTGTTGGCGGTCGCATCGTACGGGATCCTGGCGGCGACAATGGTTCTCGTGGGCCGGCTGACGGCGCGAGAGACGGGGAACCAGGCCGTGGGAGCGGCGGCGGCGGTCGGGGTCGGCACGACCTCGCTGATGATCGCGCCGGGGACGTGGTATTCGGCCGGGCAACCGCTCTGGGCGGCGTTCGCGACCCTCGGGGCTCTCTGGTTCGCGCAGTCCTGGCGGCGGTCGCCGTCGTGGCTTGCGCTCGGGCTCTGCATGGCGTCGACAGCCTGCGCGGGATGGCTCTGGACGATCGGCCATCTGGCGGGTCCGACGACGGCAATCTATCTGTGGCTCGATGGTCGACGGTCGTGCCGCAAGGCGGCCCTGGCGCCGATCGCGGCGACGGCCCTCGCCGTGGGGCTCTCGGTCGTCCTGGGCGCGGGGAAAGTCGACAGCCGGACGAGCTTCCACGGTCGGACGACGGCCGAGGCCGTGAGACCCGTCGAGGGCGTCTTCCACACGATGCAGGCCATCCCCGAGAGCCTGGTCCTGGGGAACCTCGGCCTGGCCGCCGAGACGACCGCGGGGCAGGGGGCGTTGCTCACCCTCGGCCTGCTCGGCCTCTGGGCGATCCCCCGGTTCCGTCGCGGCGGACTCGGGGCGTTCAACCCGATCGAGATCGCCGGCGCGACGTTCCTGGCGGGGAGCTATCTCATGGAATGGACCGTCCGCGGCTATCTCGATTACAAGTACTTACGCACGTTTAACGTGGACATGATGGTGCCCTGGTACCACGTCGCGCCCCAGGTCGGGGCGGTCCTCCTCGTGGTCGGCTGGTGGATGGGGCCGAGGAAGTCGGATGCGGTCGAGTCCCAGCCGGCGTCGATGCCGTTGAGCCGCAAGGCGGCGCTGGGGGTTCTGGCCTTCGCGGCGGTGCTGGCCGCCCTGAACCGGCCTCGGGTGGAGGACCTCTGGATCCACAGCGCCCCGGAGATGACGGCCTCGGAAGCCGCGCGCTTTCCGATCCCAGAACTGCAGCGGATGCGGGCCACCTCGCTGCTGCTGGACGAGGCCGCGAACCAGCGGAAGCATCTGCGGCGATATGACCTCGCGCAGAAAACGGCGGCTGGAATGGGGATCGGCCGCGACGCCATCCACGCCGCATTCGGCCGGATCGACGCTCCGCTGTTGCCCGACCGCTGCGACGGGGTCGACCTCCTGGACCTGCCCGAGCACGGTCAGCCGGCGGATCATGCTCGGGTCCGGCAGGCGCTCGGGCCGTACTTCATTCTGGAGCCGCCGCCCCGGCCGGATTGGTACGCGGCCGGGGACGTCTGGCCGCCGCCGTCGTCGAAGCCGACGAGCGGGGCGGCCCACGCTCCTTGATTGCGCCCGGTCAGAACGGCCGGCCTTCCTCGATCGGCTGCTCGACGTGCGAGAGGTTGTCGAACAGGGTGAGGTTCTTGATGAAGACGAGCTTGGCGGTGTCGGTTCGTCCCGAGCGGTTCTTGGCGACGATGACCTCGGCGATGCCGGGCTGGTCGTTGGCGTCGTAGTAGTCGGGCCGGTGGAGCAGGAGCACCATGTCGGCGTCCTGCTCGATGGCGCCCGACTCGCGAAGGTCGGCCATGCGGGGCCGGCGGTCCTCGCGGTTCTCGACGGCTCGGTTCAACTGAGAAAGGGCGATCACCGGCACATGCAACTCGCGGGCGAGCATCTTGAGGCGGCGGCTGATCTTGGCGATCTGCTCCTGGCGGCTGTCACGGGAGTCGTCGGAGTCGATGAGCTGGATGTAGTCGATCATGATCAGACCCAGCCCGTGCCGCATCTTCAACCGACGCGCCGAGGCCGTGATCTGGAGCATGTTCCGCGAGGGCGTGTCGTCGATGTGGATGGGCGAGGTGTTGATCTCGCCGAACGCCTTGCTCAGTTTGCTCATCTCGCGGTAGTCCATACCGCGTCCCGTCCGGATCTTGTGGTGGTCGACCTTGGAGTGGCCGCAGAGAATTCGCTCGCCCAACTCCAGCCGGCCCATTTCCAGGCTGACGATCAGCGAGGGGACCTTGAGATTGACGGCCGCGTGGGCGCAGATGTTCACGGCGAGAGCCGTCTTCCCCATGCTGGGCCGGGCCGCCAGGATGATGAGCTGCTCGGGCTGGAAGCCGCTGGTGATGTCGTCGAGGTCGTAGAAGCCGGTTCCGACCCCGGTGACGGCGTGGGAATCCTCCGATCGCTTGATAATCCGGTCCATCGCCTCGGCGAGGACGACGTCCAGGTCGTGGATCTGGCCCTTGATCTGGTCCTCGGCGATCTCGAAGACCTTGCGTTCGGCGGACTCCAGAAGCTGCTGCGAGGTGAACAGGTTGGAGTAGCCGTCGCGGATGATCTCCGTGGCGCTCTGGATCAACTGGCGGCTAACCGACTTCTGGCGGACGATCTCGGCGTGGTAGCGGGCGTTGGCGGCATGCGGGACGCTGTTGGCGATCTCCGACAGGCCGTCGTCGCCGCCGATCTGCTCCATCACGCCCTGGCGTTCCAGCTCGTCGCCCAGGGTGACCGCGTCGACGGCTTTCCCGTCGTTGTACATCTCGCGGACGGCCCGGAAGATGATCTGGTGGGCGTCGCGGTAGAAGTCGTCGGGCGTCAGGAACGAGACGATGTCGTGCAGGACGTCGTTGTCCAGCAGGATGCCGCCCAGGACGCTGCGCTCAGCATCGAGGTTCTGAGGCGGCAGACGGTCGCCGATCGCCGGCTCGTGACGACCAAAGGGCCCGTTGCCGTTCTTCCCTTCCCGTCCGAATCCCTGGCTGTTGCTGTATCCCGCGGGGACGGATGCCATGACCGAGTCCACTCCTTGGAATGCCGAGGCCGGCGGTCCCGTCGTCTTCGGCGCGCGAGGGAACGCTGGTTGTTCAGTCGACTGAACGATTGTATCGGCGGACGACGCCGCAGGCATCGTCGAAAACGGGAATCCGTGGAGCGGAGGGGTGGGGTCGCGAGGGGATGTGGGGATTTGCCGGCGGCAGGCCGACGGCGAGGAGAGGCAAGGAGCGGGGCGTCCGCCGCGAGAGTGCGGCCGGACGCCCCGAGATTCGGCGGCAGGTCAGACCGCGGCTTCCTCGGTGTGGGTCGGGACGACCCACAGCTTGACCTCGGTGTCGATGTCCTGCCCCAGGTGGAGCTTGATCATGTAGAGGCCCAGCTCCTTGAGCGGACCTTCGATCTTGACCTGTTCGGTCGCGATCGTGAAGCCGTCGGTCTTGAGGGCGGCGGCGATCTGGTCGGCGTTGACCGAGCCGTAGAGGTGGCCGTCCTCGTTGGCGTTCGCCTCGATCGTCAGCGAGCGCTGGGCGATCTGGGCGGCGAGGGCCATGAGGTCGGCGCGACGGGCGGCCTCGAGAGCGCGGAGACGCTCACGGTGCTTCTCGACGACGCGGAGGTTGTGCGGGGTCGCGAAGGTGGCCAGCCCCTGCGGGAGCAGGTAGTTGCGGGCGAAGCCGGGGCGGACCTTGACCAGGTCGCCGGCGTCGCCGACGAAGGGCACCTTGTTGGTCAGCAGGACGTGCATGTAGCCGTCCTTGGCCCGCAGCGGGTGGTTCTTGCGGCGCTCGACGCCGGGCTGGCGGGGGGGGCCGGCCGGGGTGGACTTCTTCGCGCCTTCGCCCTTCGCCTTGCCCTGGGACTTGGGCTTATTCTTGGTCTGGGTCTTCGCCATTGTCGATTGTCGCTTTCGATCCTTAGGCAAGCGCCGGGCGTTGGGGGCGTTCGTCGCCCTCCCCCATCCTCTCATCTCGCAGAGCCGCGCCGAGCCGTTGACGTACTTCAGGAAAAAAGGGCGAGCCGTTCGAAAGGGCGCGGAGCGCTCTTCATCGACGACGGACGCGCAAGCAGTCGATTAAAACCGATCGGGCCGAAATCTCCAATAGGTGCGTCTGTGCACTGTCGTGGTTCGGCCCGCCGGGGGTCAGAACGGGATGTCGTCGTCTCCCTGGTCCGGTGCGACAGCCGCGCGGCCGGCGTTGGAGTTCGACGGAGCGAAGCCGCCGCGGGGCGGGCCGTTGTCGAAACCACGGTCCTGATCCTGCCGGGGGCGACGGGCTGGGGCCGACTCACGGGCCGGGGGCGCTCCGTACTCCTCGTCGCCGGCGTAACCGGTTCCGCCGCCGCCGTCTCGGCGGCTGTCGAGGAACTGGACGCGGTCGGCCTGGACGCGGACCTTCGAGCGCTTCTCGCCGGACGTCTTGTCTTCCCACTGGTCCATCTTGAGGGAGCCTTCGACGAAGATCAGGCTCCCCTTGCGGAGGATCTGGCAGCAGGTTTCAGCCTGCCGGTCCCAGACGGTGACGTCGATGTACAGGACTTCCTCGCGGCGGTCTCCGTCGCGCCCCTGCCAGGAGCGGTTGACGGCCATCCGCAGCTCGGCGACGGCGGTCCCGTTGGGGATCCGTCGCAGTTCGGGATCGAAGGTGAGACGACCCATCAACTGCACGCGGTTCAAATCCGGCATCGCCCCGCTCCTTTCCCTTCTGTCCGAGTACTCAATACGCGAAACGGCTTGCAGATAAGGGTAAACGGTTGTTCCCTAGATTGCAAGTCGATTCGCGCGTCGATGGATGGGGTTGCAACGGTCGCGCCAGTTGGGTCTTCCGCGCCGGGGCGTTCAGTCGTCGCGACGGCGGCGGCGGGGACGGTCGTCGAGGTCGTCGTCGGAGGCGTTCTCGGCGTCGACGTTCGGGTTCGAGGTCATCGCCTGGTTGACGAGCTGTTCCTCGAGCTTCGGGTGGACCTTCAGGATCAGCTCGCGAAGGATGACGTCGCTGAGGTGGCAGTCGTTGACGATCTCCTTGAGCTTCGATCCGTCGGTGCGGAAGTAGGTCAGGAGGTACGTCCCCTTCTTGTGGCCGTTGATCGGGTAGGCGAGCCGGCGCTCGTCCCACTGGCGGCTGGCGACGATCTCGGACTCGTACTTGGTGAGAATGTCGTGGACCTGCTTGACGGTGTCGTCCCAGGCCGCGGCGGCCTTGGTGCTGTCGAGCAGGAACATGCCTTCATAGGTGTGGACGGGCAAGGGTCGGGTCTCCGTTGGGTCGTCGTCAGGTTCGGGTGTGGGTGTTTGGCTTGTCTGTTACGTGGGGGACGGTCCGTTGAATCGGTTCATGGCCGCCTGCATCCCTTGGGAGGCCCAGACGGCGACGGCCTGCGAGGCGAGGATCAGGGCGTCGTCGATTCTCGCACGGTCGGTCCCTTTGAAGCGGCCCAGGACGTAGTCGACGGCCTGGCCCTCCTCCGGCTCGCCGATGCCGATTCGGAGGCGGGGGAATTCATGGGTGCCGAAGTGGGCGGCGACGTCGCGGAGCCCTTTCTGGCCGCCGTCGGAGCCCCCCTTTCGGAGACGGAGCTTGCCGACGGGGAGGTTCAGGTCGTCGCAGACCACCAGGACGTCGGCCAACTCGATCTTGTGGAACCGGACGGCCTGGCCGACCGATCGGCCGCTGAGGTTCATGAACGTATCGGGCTTCAGCAACAGGACGCGGCGGAAGTCGATCTCGACCTCGGCGAGCAGGCCTTCGAACTTGCGAGTGAAGGCTGCGCCGGCGGCCATGCGGTCGACGAGGTCGAAACCGATGTTGTGCCGGGTCCCGTGGTATTTGGGGCCGGGATTTCCCAGCCCCACGACGAGCTTCAGGGATGGCAAGGCGAGAACTCCCTACGGCAAGGCGGGGGAAGGGCCGGGGCCGGCCCCCCGCGCCGAGGTCACTCGGCCTCCTTCTCCTTACGCTCGGGCTTGATGACTTCGGGCTGGGTCGCTTCGCCCTCGGCCGAGGCGGCCTCGGTCTGCTGGGTCGGCGACACGACGTGGATGAGCAGCAGTTCGGGGTCCGCCTCGACGACGACGCCCTGCGGAAGAGTCAACTCGCGGACGTGGACGCCCTGGTTGAGCTTCAGGCCGGAGACGTCGACCTTGATCGAGTCGGGGATCGAACCGGCGGGGCACTTGACGGTCAGGGTGCGGACGACGGGCTCCAGCACGCCCCCTTCGCCGACGCCGACGGCCTCGCCCTTGTATTCCAGGGCGACGTCGGTCTCGATCAGCTCGCCCTTGTCGACCCGAGCGAAATCGACGTGGAGGATCTCGCGGCCGAGGTGGTCCCACTGGACCTCGCGGATCAGCACGGTCTCAGTCTGGCCGCCCAGATCGAGCTCGGCCAGGTGGCTGGCGGCGGCGATCATCGACCGGGCGTCGATCGCGTCCAGGCTGATGGGGACCACGGCCTGCTTATGGCCGTAGATGACGGCAGGGATCCGGCCGGACTTGCGCAGGTTGCGTGACGCGCGGCTGCCCGTCCCCTTGTTCTTGGCGGGGTCTCGGGTTTCGACTTTCAACTTGAGTGCTTCGGACATCGTCGCTCGCCTCGACGGAACCGCGCCGGGCGGGGTTCCGTTGATCCATTGAAAAGAGAGCCGCGGGCTTCCCTCGACGCACCTTGCGCCGACGACCTCCCTCCGAGAAGGGTCGCCGCGAGCGGTCGCTCGTCGCACTTCGCCCGTCGAAAAATGCGGCCCTGGAGGCCGCGCATCCGTCCATTATGCAAATCCGACCCGAATCCTTCAAGACGGGAGATCGCCGACGGCTGGCGAATTACCGAAGCCGACCTGGCGAACAGCCTCGTAAAGCCCGACCGCCGCGGCGTTGGCGAGGTTCAAGCTGCGGGCTTCGGGTCGCATGGGGATTCTCAGGGCCCGCTCGCGGGCTTCGGTCACCCGGCGGACAGGAAGGCCGCGGCTTTCAGGGCCAAAGATCAGGCCGTCCCCAGCGTGGAAGACAGCCTCCGTATACAGGTGTGTCGATTTGGTGCTGAACCACCACAGATGGTCGATTCCGATGGCGGCGACGACCTCGTCTAAGGAGTCGACGATCCGGAGGTTCAGGTGCTCCCAGTAATCGAGGCCCGCACGGCGGACCATACGATCGTCGAGATGGAAGCCCAGGGGGCGTACCAGCCAGAGCGCCGCGCCGACCGCCACGCAGGTCCGGCCGATCGCACCGGCGTTGGCGGCGATCTCGGGTTCGAAGAGGATGACTTGGAGAGGAGGAGAAGGCATCGAGCGTCGGCCCCTGGTGAAGGCGAAACGCCCGGCGACGGGAGGATGTCCTCCGGTCGTCGGGCGCTGAGAGCGGACTCAGTCTTGCAATCAGATCAGTAGGAGTCGGCCGAGGTGATCTCGCCGCCGGCTCGGGTGGTCAAGGCCTGGAAGACCCCGATCTTCTGGCCGGGCGAGATGGTGTAATTGCTGCTGGCGTACACTACGCCGGCAGGTGCGTCGCCAGGGGGGACCGGCATCCAGGTATCGATGCTGTCGCGGAGGAATCTCACCGAGCCGTCGACCATCGAGACGTTCACGCCTCCCGGATGGAGGCTGGAGAGGTGAAGGGGAAGGTCCTCGATGTACGACGTGCTGTTGTAGATGGTCTTGGAGACGGACTTCTGGGCGTTGATCGGCCAGAGGCTCTGGAACGTGTTGTCCGTGTAATACCCCGAAGACCACCAGTGGAATGTGTCGCGGACGAGCGTGGTGCCGATGGTCTGGGGCAGCAGTGAATGGGCATGTTCGCCGAAGGAAATGGTGTTGCTCGTACCGTCGGTGATCCCCGCGATCGTGACGTTGGAATGACCGTACATCACCCCCGACATGCCGGCGAGGCGAGCGGCGTAGTTGGTGTTCGTCGTCCGAATCGACAACGACCAGAGGCCCGCGTTGCAGGCGTAGCTGCTGAACTGCATCCGCCAGCTGCCGGCCGGCGGAGCCACCCCGAAATTGGCCGTCGTGATCGCGACGGGTTGCGAGACCAACGGATCACTCGGGCACCAGAGGCTGGAGATGCCCTGGCCAATGACGGTCAGGTTCTCGAAGTCCGACTGACATAGGTTCATGTTGGCAGCGTCATAGACGCCCTTCTGCTCGATGAACGGGGCCAGCCGGAACCAGATGCTCAGGCTGTCCTTGGTGGTCATGTCGCGATAACGGATCTGTGTCAGGTTGCTGGGAGGGAAGCAGCCGTTGGAACTCTCATAGTTGGCGGCGCCCAACGCCAACTGCTTGAGGTTGTTGACGCACTGGGCGCGACGCGCTGCCTCGCGGGCGGCCTGGACCGCCGGCAAGAGAAGGGCAATGAGGACGGCGATGATCGCGATCACCACCAGCAACTCGATCAGCGTGAAGCCGCGATCGCGCCGGAGGCTTGGAGATTCGGACACAGAGGTCATGGAGAACTCCCAAGAAAGGATAACGATGGAGCGGGAGTTGGCGGAGAGAAGTCGGCTTGGGCGTGGCGGACGGTCCCGACAGATCAAGCGGCGGGTGGGATTCGTCAACGCCCGATGCCGGCTGCCTCACGCGCGGAGACGGTTTTCCCTTTGACCTTCACCGGAGGCTGTTCCTCGCCCCCCTTGATTAAAGGAGAGGAAGCGTCCGTCGCCGCAGCCTTCATGTCGGGGCCGGCCACCTCCGAGCTAGTGCAGCCGACGAACGACGTCGCCGCAGCCGTGGCGAGGATCAGGTTTAGGAAACAACGGCGGTGCGCCATGTCTGCAAAGCTCCCGCGGCAGGACACTTCGTGCGCTCGTGGTGCACGGATTAATACATTTGAGCACCCGGGTCGCGAATGAAACACGACCCCAGGACCGAATGGGTCGGACCTAGCACTCAAGAGGCGAACGACTCTCAGTCCAGGGAGAGGAGGTCAGGACCGAGGAATCGCCAAGGGAATCGAATACTCGAAATCGAGAGACGATCATAACCCGGCCCTTCGGTCACCTGTCAAGGGTGTACGACGAGGGCAGGAATAATTGAAGAACGTTCATTTTCAGCGAGAAGGCGTTCGGTATCGATGGCCGTCTCTTCAGGGCGTCAGAACCCGCCGGTTACCGGTGGGCCTCGGAAGACTCTGATGCGGAACGATGCGGAATCAGCTCGAATTCCGTATCGATCTGCCCAGGGTCGACCGCCCTGGCGGAGTGGGAGGCGTGCCCGTGCGCGACCACCGCCTCGGGGGGACGTCGTCCGCTGAGGCGCTGGATCACATAGAAGAACACCGGCGTCAGGAAGATCCCGAAAATGGTGACGCCGAGCATGCCGCTGAACACCGCCACGCCCAGGGTGCGGCGCATCTCGGCGCCGGCGCCCGTCGAGAGGATCAGCGGAACGACGCCGAGGATGAAGGCCATCGACGTCATGATGATCGGGCGGAGTCGCAGTTCGCAGGCTTCGAGCGTGGCGTCGAACGCGGTGGCCCCGTCTTCGCTTCGGAGCTTGGCGAACTCGACGATGAGGATGGCGTTCTTGCACGCCAGGCCCACCAGAACGATGAACCCGACCTGCGTGAAGATATTCACGTCCATCTTCCAGAGGTTGACGCCGATGCAGGAGCAAAGAAGGCACATCGGCACGACCAGGATGACGGCCAGCGGCAAGGCCCAACTCTCATATTGAGCGGCCAGCACAAGGAAGACGAGGATCACCGCGAGCGTGAAGGCGAACATCGCCGTGCTGCCGGTCTGACGCTGAAGCAACGCCAATTCCGTCCAATCGGCGCGCATCGCCTGGGGGATCTCGTCGCCGACCACGCGCTGCATCTCGTCGAGAGCCTGACCCGAACTGACGCCGGGGGCCGGACGGAGGTTGATCGCGGCCGAGGGATAGAGATTGTAGCGAAGGATCATGACGGGGCCGCTGACGTCGCGCAGTCGAGCGATCGAACCGAGGGGCACCATCATCCCGGCGTCGTTGCGAATTCTCAGCCCCGCCAGATCGCGGCGCTGGCGGCGGAAGTCCGCAAGACCCTGGACGTTGACCTGCCAGGTCCGGCCGAAGAGGTTGAAGTCGTTGACGTAGAGGGAGCCCAGATAGACCTGGAGCGTGTTGAACAACTCGGCGATTGAGACGCCCAGGAGCTTCGCCTTCTCACGGTCGACGTCCAGATAGAGCCAGGGAGTGTCGGCTCGGAAACTCGTGAAGAGGCCCTCCAGCATGGGCGAGGCCGTGCCCGCGGCGACGACGCGGCTCGCCACGGTCTCCAACTCCTTCGAGCCCAGATCGCCACGATCCTCCAGAACGATCTTAAAGCCGCCCGCGGTCCCCAGACCGTCGACCGGCGGCGCGTCGAAGACGTTCACCGCCCCTTCGTGGACCTGCTCCTGCAGGGCGTTTTGGAGCTGGGCTGCGACGATGGGACCGGAGAGGCCCTCCTTCGCACGGTGGTGGAAGTCGTCGAGCATGACGTACATCGCGCCGAAGTTCGGAGCGTTAGCGTTCATGAGAATCGACTGGCCGGCGATCGCCAAAGTGTGGGAGACTCCCGGCAGTTTCAGAGCCAGGGCCTCGGCCTGTTTCATGACGGCTCGCGTCCGCTCCAACGAAGAGGAGTCGGGCAACTGCATGTTGACCAGCAGATAGCCCTTGTCCTGAGAGGGGATGAACCCGGCTGGGGTTCGAGTGAAGGCGAAGTACGTCAATCCGAGCAGACCGCCGTACAGCAACAGCACCAGGGCGCTGACGCGGAGTAGGCCTCCCACCATTTTCGTATAAAATCCGGCCGAGGCGTCGAATCCACGGTTGAACGCGGCGAACGTCCAGCCCAGCAGACGGTTGAGTGGGAAGCCCGCCAGCCAGCCGCCGACGCCGCCGGCCAGCGCCCCGAGAATCATGGCGAACTGATCGTGGGTCAGCCTCGACGGCGTGTAGGCTTGGGGGATGTAGGACGCGAGGAGCGGAGCGAGGAACGTCGCTCCCGCCCAGCCTCCGGCGAGCACGAAAGCCAGGCCCGGCAGCGCCTCGAACGTCCCTTTCTTGCGGGGCTTCAGCAGCATTGCGGCCAGGGCCGGGCTCAGGGTCAACGAATTGAACGCCGAGATCAGGGTGGACGTCGCGATCGTAAGGGCGAACTGCCTGAAGAACTGGCCGATGATCCCCGAGATGAACGCGCAGGGGACGAACACGGCCGTCAACACCAGGCCCACCGCGACGACCGGCGAGGAGACTTGCTCCATGGCCTTAATCGTCGCCTCGCGAGGCGGGAGGCCGTGCTCGATGTGGTGTTCGACGGCCTCCACGACGACGATGGCGTCGTCGACCACGATGCCGATTGCCAGCACCAGCCCGAACAGCGTCAGGTTGTTCAGGCTGAAACCCATCGCCGCCATCACGGCGAACGTCCCCACGACGGCGACAGGCACCGCGATGAGAGGGATCAGCGCAGACCGCCAGTTCTGAAGGAAGAGCAGCACGACGACGGCCACCAGGATCACCGCGTCGCGAAGGGTCTTGAAGACCTCGTTGACCGATTCCGTGATGAACGGCGTCGTGTCGTAGGCGATGGAATAGTCCACGCCTTCGGGGAACCGGTCTTTGAGTTCCTCCATCTTGGCGCGGACCAGATTGGCGACCTCCAGCGCGTTCGATCCGGGGCGCTGGTAGACCGAGAGCGCGACGGTGGGCTGACCGTCGAGCGTACAGGCCTGGTCGTAGCCCTGGGCGCCCAACTCGACCTTCGCGACGTCCCGCAGGCGAACGATGGCGCCGTTGGGGTCCGACTTCAGGATCATATCGGCGAACTGGTCTGTGTCGCTGAGGCGGCCGAGGGTCGTGATGGTGAACTGGAACGCCTGCCCGGTGTCGACGGGAGGTTGGCCCAACTGGCCGGCGGCGACCTGGACGTTTTGCTGCTCGATCGCGCGGACGACGTCGGACGCTCCAAGGTTGCGGAAGGCCATTTTCTGAGGATCGAGCCAGACCCGCATGGAGTAGTTGCGCTGGCCGATGTAGGTGATGTCGCCGATGCCGTCGAGCCGGGCCAACTCGTCGCGAAGCTGGATGGTGGCGTAGTTGCTCAGATAGAGGTTGTCGCGGGTGTTGTTGGGCGAGTAGACGTTGATGATCATCAAGATGCTCGGCGACTTCTTCGTCACCGAGACGCCGCGGCGCTTGACCAGGTCGGGGAGGATCGGCTCGGCGAGAGCCTCGCGGTTCTGGACGAGGACCTGGGCCATGTTCAGGTCGACGCCCGGTTTGAACGTGACGGTGAGCGTGTAATTGCCGTCGTTGGTGCACTGCGACGACATGTACATCATGTTCTCGACGCCGTTGACCTGCTGCTCGATGGGCGCGGCGACGGTGTCGGCGACGACCTGGGCGTTCGCCCCCGGATAGAACGCGGCGACCTCGACGGTCGGCGGCGTGATGTCGGGGTACTGCGCCACCGGGAGCGTCCAGAGGGTGATCCCGCCGGCGAGCGTGATCACGATCGAGAGCACCGAGGCGAAGATCGGTCGGTCGATGAAGAATCGCGAGAACACGGCGGCCTCAGTCCTCGTCCAGGGGTTGCGGCTTGGAAGGCTTCCGGCGGGGGCGGGCGGCGGCCGCTCCGCGTCTGGCCAGCGACCAGGCAGGTCGCCAGAGGATGCGGAGGGTCAATACGTCGAGCAACGCCCCGCCGACGAATCGGACCCAGGGCGACGCGAACAGGCGCGACTCGGCGGCGCGGTCGATGGAGTAGAAGAAAACGGGGGTCAGGACGATGCCGAAGAGCGTGACTCCGAGCATGCCGCTGAACACGGCGACGCCCAGCGACTTCCGCATCTCGGCCCCGGCGCCGTGCGCGTAGAGCAGGGGGACCACGCCCAGGATGAAGGCCAGCGAGGTCATGATGATTGGACGTAGTCGAAGTCGGCAGGCTTCAAGAGTCGCCTCGCGGATTGAATGTCCTTGCGTGTGGATCAACTTGGCGAACTGGACGATCAGGATCGCGTTCTTGCTCGCCAGGCCGACGAGCACCACCAGTCCGACCTGGGTGAAAATGTTGATGTCCGTCCCCGCGTTGTGAACCCCCAGCGAGGCGCTGTTGCGGACGCCCACCACGGCGCTGAGCATGCAGAGCGGCACCGAGAGAATCACCGCCAGGGGCATCGACCAACTCTCGAACTGGGCGGCCAGAACGAGGAAGACCATCACGATCGAGAAACAGAAGACGTACAGCGCCGTGTTGCCGGCGAGCTGCTCCAGATAGGCCAACTCGGTCCACTCAAAACTCATCGCCTGCGGCAGTTCACGGGCGGCCAACTTCTCCATCGCGGCGATGGCTGTCCCCGAGCTGACGCCGGGGACGGCTGAGCCGTTGATCGAAGCGGCCGGGTACATGTTGTAGCGGGTGAGGATGAGCGGCCCGTTGATCTCCTTGACCTGGGCCACCGCGCCGATCGGCACCATGGTCCCGCGGTCGTTGCGGACATGGAGCCGACTGATGTCGTCCTTCTGGTCACGATACTTGGGCATGGCCTGGACCACGACCTGCCAGGTCCGGCCGAAGAGATTGAAGTCGTTGACGTAGAGCGAGCCCAGGTACGCCTGCAGCGTCTGGAAGACGTCGCGCAGGGTCAGTCCCTTGACCAGACAGGCGTCCCGGTCGACGTCGAGGAAGATCTGCGGGACGTTGGCGCGAAAGACGGCCGTCAGTCCATCGACGACCGGCGACCGCTTCGCCGGCCCTCCCTCAAGCAGTTGCCTGAGCGTTGCCGAAAGGTTGTTCGGCTTCTTGTCGGCCTCGGGCGCACCGGCGGGCGTCGGGGCCTGAGCGGGAATGCGTTCACCGTTGACGTCGATTCCGCCGTTCGTCGGACTGACGTTCGCGGCGGACACGAGTTTCTCGATCTCGCGCTGGAGTCGCTCGGGGCCGAGATCGCCGCGGTCCTCAATCATAAGCATCCAGCCGCCTGCACGGCCGGCGCCTCGAATCGGCGGAGGCCCAAAGATCGAGACCTGGGCTTCCGGGACGGCGGCCGAGAGCTTCCCTCGCAGCCTGTTCATGATGGCCTCGTAATAGAGGTCATCGGACTTGCGTTTGCCGAACTCGTCGAGCGTGATGAACATCGTTCCGAAGTTCGATCCGAAAGCGCTCAGCAGCAGCGACTGCCCGGTGATCGCCACGGTCGACGCCACGCCCGGCTCCTTGCCAGCGATCTTGGCGATCTTACGAAGCGCCGTGCGCGTTCGCTCCAGGGAGGCCGAGTCCGGCAGCTGGACGTTCGCCAGCATGTAGCCCATATCCTGCGATGGGACGAAGCCGCGGGGCGTCTTGATGAACGTGTCGTACGTCAAGAACATCAGGCCGGCGTAAACGACGAAGACGAGCAGGAAGACTCGCAAGAGGCCGCCGACCAGGCGGGAATACAGGCCGGCAGTGGCGACGAAGCCCCGATTGAAGATCGCGAAGAAACCGCCCAGGAATCGATTGATCACACCAGAGAGGAGCCAGAGGACCACGGCGCCGATCAGCCCCCCCAGAATCAGGGCCGTTTGCTCGGGAGTGGCTCCGAGCCGGCTCATCAGCTCGTGGGCTCCGTCGAACACCGAGGCTCGCGACTGAACCTGCGCTTCAACCCGTTCCAGATAGGGCGTCAGTCGCGGCCCCAGGATCGTATATCCCAGCCAGGCCCCGAGGCACGCCAGGACCAATCGCGGCAGCGCCTGATACTCGCCCTTCTCGCGAGGCTTCAGGAGCATCGCGGCCAGGGCTGGGCTGAGCGTCAGCGAGTTGATCGTGGAGAGGATCGTCGAGGAGGCGATCGTGAGGGCGAACTGTCGGAAGAACTGCCCGGTTACTCCCGCAATGAACGCACAGGGGACGAACACGGCCGTCAGCACCAGGCCGACGGCGATCACCGGCGTCGAGACCTCGGACATCGCCTGGATCGTCGCCGCTCGGGGCGTCATGCCGTGCTCGATGTGATGCTCGACCGACTCGACGACGACGATGGCGTCGTCGACCACGATGCCGATCGCCAGCACTAGCCCGAACAGCGTCAAGTTGTTCAGGCTGAAACCGAGGGCCAGCATGACGGCGAAGGTCCCGACGATGCCGACTGGAACGGCGACGAGCGGAATCAACGCCGACCGCCAGTTCTGAAGGAACAGGAGCACGACCAGAGCAACCAGCACGACCGAGTCCAGGAGGGTCTTGAAGACCTCCTGGATCGACTCCCGGATGAACGGGGTCGTGTCGTATCGGATCATGTAGTCCACGCCCTCGGGGAAATCCTTCTTGAGCTCCTCGATCTTGGCTCGGACGACGTCCGCGGTCTCCAGCGCGTTGGAGTCCGGGAGCATGAAAATGGCCATGTTGGCCACAGGCATGCCGTTGATCTCGCTGTCGATGTCGAGGCTGCGGGCCCCCATCTCAATCTCACCGAGATCCCGGATGCGTACGAGCCGGCCGTCGCCTGTTCGACGGACGATGACCGCGCCGAACTGATCGACCTCGTTCATTCGGCCGAGTGTGTCGATCGTGAACTGCGTGCTCTGGCCGGAGTCCGACGGCAGGCGTCCGACCGAGCCCGCGGCGACCTGCATGTTCTGCTCACGGAGGGCCGCCACGACGTCGCCGGCGTTGAGGCCGCGAATGGCGAGTTTGTCCGGGTCGAGCCAGATCCGCATGCTGTAGTTGCGCGTACCCAGGACGTTGACGTCGCTGATCCCCGGAACCCGCGCCAACTCCTCGCGGACGTGCATCAGGGCGTAATTGCTCAGATAGAGCTGGTCGTACCGGCCGTTGGGAGAGTAAATGCCAATCGACAGGAGGATGTCCGGGGAGCGTTTGCGAACCGTCACGCCGGTCGCCTTGATCACGTCGGGGAGCATCGGCGTCGCCAGCGCGACCCGGTTTTGGACGAGGACCTGGGCCAGGTTAAGGTCGATCCCCTGCTTGAACGTGACGGTGAGGGTGTAGTTGCCGTCGTTCGTCGACTGCGACGACATGTACATCATCTCGTCGACGCCGTTGACCTTCTGTTCGATGGGCGCGGCGACGGTGTCGGCGACGACCTGGGCGTTGGCCCCCGGATACTGGCAGGTGACCATCACCGTCGGCGGCGCGATCTGGGGGAACATCGCCACCGGCAGGCTGTACAGGGCCAGCCCGCCGGCGAGCGTGATCACGATCGAGATGACCGACGCGAAGATGGGTCGATCGATGAAGAAGCGCGTGAACACGGCGGGGCGCCTCGGGGCTCGACGATGCGGTGTCCGGGGAGTGAAGCGGGCCTGCAGCGGTCAGTGGGTCGCGGCGGGCTTCGCCTCGGCGGCCTTGGCCTCGGCGGGTTTCGCCTCGGTCGGTTTGCTCGGCTGGGGTTGAGAGCCCGCCCCGTCGACGTCGGACTCGAACGGGCGGGCCGAAACGGGTGAGTCTTTGCGGAGCTTCTGGAGCCCGCTGACGACGACGAGATCGTCGGGCTTGAGGCCTTGTTCCACCTCGCGCCATCCGTCGACCAGGACGCCGATCCGGCCGAGCGGGACGAGCGTGTGGGTGAACTTCGGAATTGGCGCGCCAGCGCGGTCGAGGAGCGGCTTGCCAGCCTTGTCCTCGAAGAAGGCGGCCTTGCCTTCCTTCATGGCTCGCGTGAGGACGTAGACCTTCTTCTGGCCCTGGTCGGAGGTGAGAGCCTCCTCGCGGACCATCAACGCAGGGTGGGGATCGCCGATCGGCAGCTTGACCCGAACGAACATGCCCGGAGTGAACAACCCCTTGGAGTTCTCGAGCTTGGCTCGGAATCGGAGCGTGCCCGTGTTGAGGTCGACGCGGTTGTCGGTGAAGTCGACGAGCCCCTTGTGCTCGAACTCGTTCTCGTCGGCGAGGGCGATTTCAACGGGAACTTGATGCTCGTTCTCGGCCTTGATTCGGCCCTCGTCGAGCAGGCGGCGGATCCGCAACATGGCCGCCTCGTGGACGTCGAAGTAAACGTAGATCGGGTCCTGGCTGACGATGGTCGTCAGGGCCGTCTCGTCCGCCTTCACAAGGTTGCCCGGGTCGACGAGCCGGCGGCCGAGCCTCCCGCTGATCGGCGAGGTGACGCGGGTGAACTCCAGGTCCAACTTCGCGAGGTCGTAAGCCGCCCGGGCCGTGCCGATCGCCGCGACGGCCTCGGCGTGGTCGAAGGCGTACCGGTCGTATTCTTCGCGGCTGATCGAGAGGCCCCGGTCGTAGAGGACCTTGGCCCGTTGATACTCGTTGTTCAACCGCTGGGCGTGGGCTTCCGCCTGTTCGAGCGTCGCCTTCGTTCGGTCGAGGGCCGCCTGGAACGGCCGGGCGTCGATCTGGAAGAGGACCGCGTCCTTCTCGACCAACTGGCCGTCCTGGAAGAAGACGTCGTTCAGGTAGCCTGCCACCCGGGCTCGGATCTCGACGGAGAAAATGGCCTCCGTCCGGCCGGGGAACGATTCGAAGTCAAGCACCTCGCGCGTGATCGGCCGGTCGAAGACGACGAGGTCCGGCGGCTTGGCCGCCGGCGACGTTGAAGACGACGCACTGCCGCAGCCGGGGGCGGCGGCAGCCAGCATCACCAGACCCATGCCCAGCCAGTTGCGACGGTCCATTCGGATCGCTCCTACCGCGATGTCTTCACGCATGTTTCGGCCCTCTCGCGGGGGACGGCAGACTGACGTTCGGAGGAAGCAGGTCGGCGTCGGCGAGCCTCTTCCGTTCGGCGTCCGAGAGAATCCCCCGGAAGACCACGTCCAGGATGTCCCGCGCCTGTTCGGCGACTGGTTTCGCGGAGCCTGCGAAGTAATTGGTGAACATCGTGCCGTAGATCAGGTTGCCGATCACGTCGCTGATCTGTTGCGGCGGCAGTTCTCGCAGCCGCCCGGCGGTCGTCAAGTCACCGTAGAGACTCCGCCATTTCTCGCCGTGAACCACCCGGTGCTCGATATAAGTGGGGCGAGTCCGGTCCTTGAACTGGGCCCGTTCCTGGATCAGCAACTCGACGAATTCGGGCCGCTCGGCGAAGAACGTCAAGAACGCCTCGATTCCCCGAGCGATCCGCTCCAGGCCGTCCTCGATCGCCGCCGTCGACGACGACACCTGCTCCGCAAGCTTCCGCATCACTCGATCGGCGGCGGCCAGGAACAATTCCCGCTTGCTTGGGAAATAACGGTAGATCGTCCCCTTGCCCACCCCCAGCCGATCCGCCAGTTCCTGCGTCATGGCGTCCGAAAAACCGTGCTCGGCGAACAACTCCGTGGCCGTTCGGAGGATCTCCTCCTTACGAGCCTCGGCGTCCTTGCTGGAAGGCCGCGACGTCAATCTCTCTCCGGGGCCGACGCTCATCGAGGTTCCTCAGGCGGGACGGACTGACCGGTCAGTCAGCCTATCTTAAAGGAACTAAGTGTCAAATCAACCTTCAACATCCGGGTTGATTTCGATTGCGAGCGCGTCCATGATGGTGGCGATCGGCGCGAGGGCGGTTCGACGTCCCGTGACCTTTGCACGCCTGCTTGCTCTCGACATCCGCTCCGCTCCCGCCGTCGACCACCGATCGACCCAATTTCCCAGCCTCTATCCGACAAGCGGACCCGAATCATGCTGACCACCGGCCCGCTCCGCCGACTCCTGGCTTTATCAGCGTCATTGGCACTTGCCGCGGCCTTCCCGGCGGCCGGCGCGAAAGCCGCGGAGGATGCATCGGCCAAGGACGCGAAGCCTTCGCCGGAGGCAGTCGCGTTCTTCGAGACGTCGGTACGGCCGGTCCTGGTCGAATCCTGCCAGAAGTGCCACGGCCCCGAGAAGCAGAAGGCCGACTTCCGCGTGGACAGCCGCGAGGCGATTCTCAGAGGCGGATCGCTGGGGCCGGCCGTCGTCCCCGGAAAGCCCGGTGAGTCCCCGCTGGTTCAGGCCCTGGCTCACGCCGAGGGTGAGGAACTGAAGATGCCCCCCGCCGGTAAGCTGGCGGCCCCGGCGATTCAGGCTCTCACGCGGTGGGTTGAAATGGGGGCGCCCTGGGGCGAGGCGTCGGGTTCCACCGCTTCATCATCCGTCGACGCCGCCCGCGACCACTGGGCGTTTCGTCCGTTGCAGACGACGCCGCTTCCCGAGGTCCGCGACCATTCCTGGGTGAAGTCGCCGATCGACGCTCGGATCCTGGCGAAACTGGAGCAGGAGGGGATAACCCCTTCTCCCGCCGTCGACCGTCGGACGCTCCTTCGTCGCGCGACGATCGACCTGCTGGGAGTTCCCCCGACGATCGATGAGATTCGAGCCTTTGAGAACGACCCCGCCCCCGACGCTTTTGCGAAGGTCGTCGACCGTTTGCTGGCATCCCCCATGTACGGCGAGCGTTGGGGGAGGCACTGGCTGGACGTCGCCCGCTACGCCGACACCAAGGGGTATGTCTTCCAGGAGGAACGCAAGTATCCCTACGCGTTCACTTATCGCGACTATGTGATCGACGCGTTCAACGCCGATATGCCGTTCAATCGGTTCATCCTCGAGCAACTCGCCGCCGATCGGTTGCCGGCGGACGGCGACGCCAGTCGGCTGGCGGCGATGGGGTTCCTGACCGTCGGGAGACGGTTCCTTCAGGACAAGAACGAGATCATCGACGACCGGATCGACCTCGTCGGACGCGGTTTGCTTGGCCTCACCGTCGCCTGCGCTCGGTGCCATGACCACAAGTTCGACCCGATCCCGACCGAGGACTACTACTCCCTCTATGGCGTTTTCGCCAGCTCGCTCGAGCCGACGGAACTTCCTCGGCTAGATGGAGGCTCGACCGCGGAAGGGGCCCAGACCAAAGAGGCCGAAGCGAAGCTCGCGGCTGCGAAGAAGGACGTCGACGATTACAAGGCCGCCCGTCGCGCCGAGATCGTCGAGGATCTGCGGGCGCGCGGGTCGCTTTACGTCAAAGCCGCCTACGACATCGACTTCGATCCACGCGCGGCGGGAGCCGAGGACCGCGCGAAACGCGACGATCTGTCATCAAACCGGCTCCGCGTGGCCTCTCGCATCTGGAAGGCGAAACTCGACGCCGCCGCGGCCGACGCCGACCCGGTGCTGGCCCCCTGGCGGTTGTTTCGGGCCTTGCCCAGAGACGCCTTCTCGGCTAAGTCGCCCGAGGTTCTCGCGACGCTCGACCGGCGCGTACAGGAGAAGCCTGGGTCGATCCACCCGCTTCTGATCGAGGCGTTGAAGCGAGCCAATCCGACCGAGATGAGCCAGGTCATCGCTTGCTACACGGGGTTGCTCGCGGGGCTGGAGGAGCGTCTGAAGGCGGCCGGCGACAAGAAGAACGATCCGCTCCCCGAGGCCGACTGGGAATCCTTCCGCAAGGCGATCCACGGCGACGGGGGACCTCTTACCCCGGCGGGCGACGATAAGGGACTTCTGGACCGAGCCCAGCGAACAGCGCTCCAGAAGCTCGAAAACAAGGTCGTGCAGATCGACGCGACCCTGGCCGGTCGGATCCGCCGCGCAATGGTGATGAACGACGCTCCCAAGCCCTCGGATACGCGGGTTTTCATGCGAGGGAATCCTGGTCGTCCCGGCAAGGTCGCCCCTCGACAGTTCCTGCGAGTGCTGAGCGGACCCGATCGGAAACCCTTCAGCGACGGCAGCGGCCGGCTGGAACTGGCGCAGGCGATCATCGGTCAGGCGGCGCCTTTGACGGCTCGGGTGATCGTGAATCGGGTCTGGCGCTGGCACTTCGGCGAGGGGCTCGTTGAGAGCCCCAGCGATTTTGGTCTCCGGGCCGATCCGCCGTCGCATCCCGAACTGCTGGACGACCTCGCGGCGGGTTTCATCGCCGACGGTTGGTCGATCAAGAAGCTGCACCGTCGCATCATGCTCTCGAACGCCTATCAGCAGGCAAGCGTCCTTCGACCCGACTGCCAGCAGAAGGACGCTCGCAATCGGTGGGTTTGGCGGTTCAACCGCCAACGACTGGACTTCGAGGCGCTCCGGGACTCGATCCTGTTCGTCTCCGGTTCTCTCGACGAGGCCAAGGGGGGCCAGTCGGTGGCCTTCGACGGCACGTCCAGCCCGCCTCGGCGAACGGTTTACGGGTTCATTGACCGCCAGAACATGGACGGCGTCTACCGAGCGTTCGACTTCGCCATCCCTGACGCCACCAACCCCAAGCGGTTCGTCACGACGGTCCCCCAGCAGGCCCTCTTCTTGATGAACAGTCCGTTCGTCCAATCCCAGGCCAAACGGCTATCCGAGGCCGTGGATTCGGCGGATCGAGCGGTCGCTGTGCGAACGCTCTACGAGCGGGTTCTCGGGCGCCATCCCGATGCTCGCGAGGCCGAGTTGGCGTTGGCGTTCCTCGATCGCCCAGCGGCGAAGGACGGGCCTGCCACGTCCCCGTTGGCGCAGCTCGCCCAGGTTCTGATGCTCACGAACGAATTCCTTTACGTCGACTGATTCCCAACGAGGCCCCTCCCATGGCGCACGCGCCCGACCGGATCGAGGACAGGCTGGCCACCCGCCGCGAGATGCTCTGCCGCTCGGGGATCGGCTTCGGCACGTTGGCCCTGGGGGCGATGCTGTCCGAGGTGGGCGTTCTCGACGCCTCCGCCCGAGCAGGCGACGTCGCGGCGAGCCCCGCCCGGACGTCTCCCAATCCGCTGCTGCCGAAGCTCGCGCCTGGTAAGGCGACCGCCAAGCGGGTCGTCCACTTGTTCATGAACGGCGGGATGTCGCACGTCGACACCTTCGACCCCAAGCCGATCCTGACGAAGTATCACGGCAAGTCGATTCCTTCATCGCTCCCCACGGAACGCAAGACCGGCGCGGCTCTGGGCTCCCCGTACAAGTTCAGGAAGTACGGCGAGAGCGGCCTGGAAGTCAGCGAGTTGTTCGCTCGCACCGCCGAGATGGCCGACGAGATGTGCGTCGTCCGCTCGATGCACGCCGACGTCCCCAACCATGAGCCGTCGTTGATGCTCATGAACTGTGGGGAGTCCCGCCAGGCCCGCCCGAGCCTGGGTTCGTGGGTCCTCTACGGTCTGGGGACCGAGAACCAGAACCTTCCCGGGTTCCTGGTCATGTGTCCGGACGGATACCCGATCGCCGAGTCCCAGAACTGGCAGTCAGCCTTCCTGCCGGGCGTCTTTCAGGGGACTTATCTCGAC
The DNA here is from genome assembly GCF_011065895.1 of Paludisphaera rhizosphaerae. Taxonomy (NCBI): domain Bacteria; kingdom Pseudomonadati; phylum Planctomycetota; class Planctomycetia; order Isosphaerales; family Isosphaeraceae; genus Paludisphaera; species Paludisphaera rhizosphaerae. The sequence continues at coordinate 29,268 of NZ_JAALCR010000044.1, forward strand.
ACCCGCAACACGGATGTCGAGAAACTCATCGCCCACATCCGCAACCACGGCGTCAGTCCGGCCGGCCAGCGGGCTCAACTCGATCTCCTGGCCGAGTTGAACCGCGAGCATCTGGAGAAGCGGAAGCACGAAGCCGATCTTGAGGCTCGCATCCAGTCCTTCGAGCTTGCCTACCGGATGCAGTCCGAGGCCGCCGACGCCTTCGACGTGGATCGCGAGCCGCAGCACGTCCGCGACCTCTACGGCCCGGGCGTCCACGCTCGACAACTGCTGGCGACCCGCCGGCTGCTGGAGCGAGGGGTGCGGTTCGTTCAACTCTGGCACGGTGCCGGCCAGCCCTGGGACAGCCACGACGACCTGGAGACGGCTCACCGCAAGCTCGCGCAACAGTGCGACCAGGGGATCGCCGCTTTTCTGTTCGACCTCAAACAGCGCGGGATGCTCGACGACACGCTCGTGCTCTGCACGGGCGAGTTCGGCCGAACGCCGACCGTGGAACTCCCGACCCCCGGCGCCAACGCCGGCAAGATGAACGGCCGCGACCACAACCACTACGGCTTCACCGCCTGGATGGCCGGCGGCGGAGTCAAGAAGGGCTACATCCACGGCGCGACCGACGAGCTGGGCTTCCAGGCCGTCGAGAACAAGGTTCACGTCCACGACCTGCACGCCACGATTCTTCACCTCCTCGGTTTCGACCACGAGAAGTTCACGTTCCACTACGCCGGCCGCGATTTCCGCCTGACCGATGTGCACGGCCGCGTCGTCCACGAGATCGTCGCCTGATCCTGGCGACTCCCTGAATCGCAGTGAAAAGCCCGAGCCGGCGCAGACCGGTTCGCCGGCCACTTGTTGGCGCAGAATGGGATCAACCATACGATGAGGATTGATCCGGCTTCATGCGCGCCCGCCGGCCCGGTCGCGGCGCCGCGACCCGACCACCGGCCCCTTCACGAGGACCGTCCCGTGCGACGAACCCCGATCGACCCAACACGCCCGTTGTCTCGCCTGGTCGCCGTGCTTGCGGCCCTGGTGTTCGTCGGGAGCATCTCCACGGCTGCGTCGCGGGCCCAGACAGCCGGCAAGGCGGCAGCCCCGGCCCCCGCCCCCTCGCCTCCGATGGACGGGGCGACTGTCGCCGGTCGAGACAAACTCCTGCTCTTCGTTGAGTTCGACGGCCTTGACGCCCACGAGGACGCCTGGCGGAAGACGGCCGCCGCGCGGATGCTCAGCGACACGCCCCTCGGAGCGATGCTGGAGGAGATCGGCGTTCCGCTTCTGGAGAGGATGTCGGCGTCTCTCCCCAAGCGAATGATCAACGGCGCAGACGCGGTCGCCATCATCAAGCACGTGGCCCGCAAGGGTTTTGTGCTGACCTACAGTGCTGATCCTTCGGCGGCCAAGGGTCTTCGCGGAATCCTTGTCCTCAAGGGTGTGACGACGAGCAAGGAATCCAAATCCCTGTTCAGCCGGTTGATCGGCTCGTTCATGGATCCCGCCGTCAAACCCAAGATCGAACGCAAGGGAGGCGCGTCCAGCGATCCCGCTTCCAAGGCCAAGAGCGACGAGTCGGGGCGGGTCCTTGTGAGCGTGCCGCCCGTTCAAGGCGACGGCAAGACCCCCGACCAGGGCTGGGGATGGTGGCCCGAAAAGGACGACCTGATTATCGGCCTCTCTCAGCCCTCCGACCTGGACGTGGCCATCTCGCGGCTGGACGGAAAGACGGCCAACGCCGTCGGCTATGAGCCGGTCGCATCGCTTTCCAAGCCCGACGCCGGAGTCGCTCCGGTGCTCAAGGCCTATTTCGATCCATCGGTCCGTCCGGGAAACAGCGATCCTGGATTCAAGCACATTGAGTATCGCTGGGGATTCCAGGACGAGGCCCTGGCGAGCGTCGCCCGGATCGTCGCGCCGAGGCCCCGGCAGGGGACGCTGGCGTTTCTGGACCAGCCGCCGACCGAGGCCAAGAAATTGCTGCCCGTCCCGGACGGCGTTGAGTATATGGCGTCGGTCTCGCTCAAGCCTGAGCAATGGGCGGCGATGATCTCCTCGGCCTTCGCATCTGGTTCGGCCAAGGCCCATTACGACGCCGTCGTGGAGAGCGTCAAGTCGCGAGGCCGGATTGATTTCGAGAAGGACCTGATCGGCAACCTGGGGCCTCGGGCCGTCTTTTATCTGGCTCCGAGCACCTCGGCCGCGGCCGTTGACGAGCCGAGAGTCGGAAACCTTGCCGACCCGATGGCCATGTTCAACGCTGTCGGGGCTCGGATGCCCAGGCCCGTGATCGTGGCGGAGGTCGGGAACCCGGCCCAGTTCAGCCGAGCGCTCGACGCCGTGATGCTGGAAGCCAACAAGCAGATCAAGGCGGCCATGGCGGAGCAGATCGCCGCCGCGGTCAAGGCCGAGGCCGCCAAGGGAGCTCCCGGCGGTCTGGGCGGCCGGGAGGAGGGAGACGATGCGGCGGCCGCCGAACGCAAGGAACGTCGCCGAGAAGAAGCGGCCACGCCTGAATTCCGGCTGCTCCCCGCGACGGGCGGGGAGACTTCGCGAACCTACATGCTCAACGTCGCCACCTCGTCGCCCGTTAAGCTCCCCCCAGGTTTCAAGCCGACTGTCCGCCTGGAGGGGAAGATTTTCGTCGTCTCGACGTCGCCCGAGGCGGCCCGGGTCGCCATGGACGCGGCCAAGCAGAAGTCGTGGACCCCGTCAGAGGAGATCGCGCGGGCGATCTCCAAGGCTCCTGATTCGGCGGTCGCCTTGTTCTACGGCGACTTCCGCGATACGACGTCGGGGGTTCTGGCAAGCCTTCCCGGAACGCTTCAGACGACGATCAACTCGGCCATCGCGGCCAGCGAGGCTCTGATGACCGCGACCCCTGCCAGTGGGCCAGGCGCTCCTCCGGGAGCCGGCCCCGGCGCTTCTCCCCGCCGCGGCGGTGGACCGATGGGACTCGCGTCGGATGGGATGAGGCCCGGTATGGGGCCGGACGGGATGCTCTTGCCGCCGGGCTCGGGCGGTTCTGCTCCGGGAGGCGCAACTCCCGCGGGCGCGGCCCCTGCGATGGTCCAACTCCGAGTTGATCCCTCTCATCTGCCGAAGGTCGACGAACTCAAGGCACTGATGTTCCCGTCGACGACCACTGTGACGGTCGACGACGACTCGATTCGGATCGTATCCCGCACTGCGTTCCCCGATGCGACGGCCGTGCTGGGAGCGAAGGGGGTTCTGCCGGCCATGCTCGCGCCGGCGATCGCCAACGCTCGAATCGCCGCCAAGGCGGCTGCGGCGGCTCAACCTGCGGGCGGTCAGCCTGGTCAACCAGGTCAACCAGGTGCTCCTGGAGCCCCCGGAGCACCCGGAGCCCCTGGCGCCCCGGGCCTTCCTTAAGGCGTCAGCGGCCGCCATCAGCTTTGAGAAGCCTTGGCCCGACCTCTGACGCGCCGGCCAGAGGTCGGGCCGCTCCATCGCGGGCCGGCGTGGCTCGATAAAACGATCGTCCCCAGCTCTCCCATGAAACGGAGGACGTCTCGATGGAACTCGTCAACGAAGTCACCGCCCGCCTGGAAAATAAGCCCGGCCGGTTGGCGAAAATCTGCTCCGCCCTCGCCCAGGAGAAGGTGGATCTCCAGGCGATCAGCGTCATGGAGACCTCGAACGGCGCCAGCGTCCTGCGGCTGGTTGCGTCGGACGTCGAGGCCGCACGGCGGATTCTCACGGGGCTCGGCGCGGAGTCGACCGTCGCCGAGGTCCTGGCCGTCCAGATCGAGAACCGGACTGGGGCGTTGGCCGGGGTCCTCGAGAAACTGGCGGCGGAGCACATCAACATCGAGTACGCTTACATCTCGTCGTCAGCGAACCAAGGAAAGGCGCTGGCGATCCTCCATGCGACGAACGTGAAACGGGCTCAGCAGATTCTCCGGGATTCGACCCCCGCCGCCGAGAAGGCGGCTGGTCGTCGACCCCTCCACTCGCGCTGAGGCGTCGCGGCAAATCCGGCGTCCCAGCCATCCTCTGAAGGTCGCGTCTTGGCGAACAAGAAAAAGAAGATCCGGATCGAGCTGAAGAAGAATCGCCAGAAGCGTACGCGCTCAAACGACTTGACGCGCGCCTTCAGCGACGAGAAGCCGGCGGCGGCCGAGTCCGTCGCCGGCGAACGCGTCCGGCCCAAGGGGGAGATGTCCCGTCGCCGCACCATCGTTGCGGACGCCGACGAGACGTCGTCCCCCACGGGGGCCGAGGCCGCCGCCGAGGGGGCGGCCGGACGGCGGGCGGTCGACGAATCAAACTGGCTGTCCGGCAGGGTGTTGAGAGTCCACGGGCTGGTCAACATCGTTGAGGCTGAAGACGGCCGCACATATCCCTGCCACGTCCGCCGATTGCTCAAGAGCATGGCCATCGACGGGCGGAACGTCGTGGCCGTCGGCGACCGCGTTTGGTTCCGTCCTCCCGAAGGAGGAGGCGACGAGGGATTCATCGAGCGGGTCGAGAACCGTCGTGGAGTCGTCACGCGGGGCTACCGTGGGCGTCGCCACGTCCTCGCGGCCAACGTCGACGCCGTCTGCATCGTCTCCGGTCTGGCGGAGCCAGGTCTCAAGATCAGCCTGATCGACCGCTACCTCGCCGCGGCCGAAATCGCCGGGGTGCGTCCGGTGATCGTCCTGAACAAGGCGGACCTCGTGGATGTGGCCCCATATCAGTGGGTCGTTGGACTTTACACCCAGCTTGGCTACGAGACGATCGTCACCTCGGCGGCCGACGGCCGAGGAATCGACCGTTTGCGAGAGCTGCTCCGAGGCGGAGTGACCGCCATCTCCGGCCAGAGCGGCGTTGGGAAAAGTTCACTTCTGAACGCGATTCAACCCGGCCTGAACCTGCGGGTGAGCGAGGTCTCCGACTGGACCTCCAAGGGGAAGCACACCACGACCACCGCCGAGTTGATCCGTCTCAACGACGGCGGCTACGTCGTCGACACTCCCGGTTTGCGCCAATTCGAGTTATGGGACGTGCTTCCGGGCGAGCTTGAAGGCTGTTTCATCGAATTCCGCCCCTTCGTCCCGCTCTGCCGGTTCCCCGACTGCTCCCATACCCATGAGCATCGCTGCGCGGTGAAGGACGCCGTCTACTGGGGGTGGATCCACGCCGGTCGCTACGAGAGCTACCTGAAGCTCTACCACCAGAAGCCAGACGACGGCGTCTGACCAATGTCAGGTCCGGGGTTGCCGAGATTCACCCCGGCTTGTAGGATGGCCGCCCCGCGCACGGAGGCCTAGCGCTTCCCAACTATTCGTGCGGCGCGGTTGCGATCGAGTTCGCGACTAGATTCGTAAGGGGCAGCCGTTGCCGGTCCAGAAGCTGGACGCGGTCGGGGGTCGTGTCGCTTCGATCGATACACGATGTCGGGCGAGATGCCTCATTCGATCGGTTCTTCCCAGGGTTTTTCCCGAACACGCATAAGAAACCACGGAAGACCCCGAATCTTCCCCCAGTGGGACGGCCGAGACCGACGCACTTCAGAGTCACGGCTGGAAGTTCGCTCAAGGCGACATCGATTACGCGGGATGAAGTCGCGCCGGGACGTTCGAGAGGAGACCGATGGGTATGTCCGACGATCAGACGCTTGAGCGGCCGCGAACGGGGACCGACCCGGCCTCCGCTCGCATTCGGGGCGGACGTGTTCGGCTGTCTTGGCTGAGTTGGGAGGCCGTTTTCCTGGTCGCCCTTGTGTCGATCGTCGCCGTCGCACTGTCGTCGTCGCATGAGGCCGAGGACCGGGCGGAGCCTCACGAATCGACCCTGGCGGGTCATGATTTCTTGCTCGAGACAGTGGCCCTGGCCGCGGAACAGGATGTCCTGATCACGACCGGATCAGACGATACGGTCCGGTTCTGGGAGTTGGACCCCGCCAAGCCGATGGACTGGGGCGTGGAGGTGCAGTCTCTGCCTCACGGGTCGCGCCCATATGCTCTTTCCCCGAGCGCCGATGGTCGCTATCTGGCCGTTGGCGGCGGCGGCAGCCTGGCCATCTGGGAACGAAAGGGAGAGGGTTGGGTCCTGCTCACGACGAGGGAGGGGACGGATTACCGTTACCTCGCTTTCGCCCCGGACTCTCGGACGCTTGCGATCGGCGGGGAAGGCGGCGACGTCAGAGTTCTCGACGTACCGTCGATGAAAGAACTGCGCGTGCTGAAGGGGCTGGACGACGGGGTTCATTCCATCGTCTTCTCCCCCGATGGCGCGATCCTGGCGGCCGCCTCCTTCCGAGGGGAACTGGTCATGTGGGATTGGCGGACCGGAGTCGTGAAACCAGCCCTCGAAGCGATCGGTCGCGTCCAGTGCCTCGCCTTCACGCCCGATGGTCGAAGCCTTGCGACCGCGCATTGGGTTGAAGGAGGCGGGGTGGCCCTGCACGATCTTGCGACGGGCCGACTCAAGGCCCGCTTCGGATCTCGGGAAGGGTTCAACTCACTGACGTTCTCGCCCGACGGCTCCCTGCTGGCCGCCGCGGCGACCGATCATTCGATTCGACTCTGGGACGCTCGCACGGGCGAGGTTAAGGGCGTGCTCGACAAGGACATCGGTTGGGTGAAGACGATTCTCTTCACCACCGAGGGGACGCGGCTGGCCTACGGCGGGCGCGACGGAACCGTCCACTTCTGGAACATTCCCGCAGGGGCCGTCGATGCTCAGCTCAGCTTGCGGCCGCGGGGAGAGCGGCATCAGTCTCGAGAGAGCTAAAGGTCCAGGCGAGCGAAGCGTGTGATCTTGTATGATGATCACAGGCTCTCCTCGCTGTTGACCTTCAAGACTGCTCCGGCGAGAACGTCTAGGAGGCGGCGATCCCACAGGGACCGACGATGAACCGTAACGTCGAGCCTGCTCCGACCGTCGAAAGACTCCTCGAGGACGCTCGTGGAGGCGATGGTGCGGCGTTGGGGGCGCTGCTTCAGCGGTACCATAACTACCTGACGCTGCTGACCCGGGTGCAACTCGGGCGGCGGATTCAGGCGAAGCTCGACGTCCTCGACGTCGTTCAGGAGGTCGCGCTCGAAGTCCACCGGCGGATCGGCGGATTCCGAGGTGCATCCGAGGGCGAGTTCCTCGCCTGGTTGCGGCAGATCCTCGGCGGCGTCCTGGCGAATCAGATTCGCCGCTACTTCGGAGCCAAACGACGCGACGTCCGGCTCGAGTGCGATCTCTACGAGGATCTCGACCGTTCGTCGAAGGCGATGGCGGAACCGATCGCGGCTTCGCAGAGCTCTCCCAGCGCCCAGGCCTCGCGTCGAGAGCAGGCGGTTCTGCTGGTCGATGCACTCGACGCGCTGGCGCCCGACTATCGCGAGGTAATCATCCTCCGTCAGCTGGAAGGTCTCTCCTTCCCGGAGGTTTCCGCCCGCATGGGACGGTCGCTCGACAGCGTTAAGAACCTCTGGGCGCGGGCTCTGGCCAAGCTCCGTTGCGAACTGGAGGCGCTCGATGGACTCTAGCTCCGGTCAGTTCGACCAGACGATCGGCGATCGACCAGACCGCCTCGTCTCGACGGGCGGCGAGGATTCGCTGCTCGCTCGCGCGCTCGAGGAGTATGAGGCCGCCTGCGAGCGAGGCGTCCCCCCTGTCCGCTCGACCTTCCTTCAGAAGTATCCCTCGATCGCTGGAGAGCTTGAATCCTGCCTGGAGGGGCTTGAACGTTTGCGGAGCGCCGAGGTCTGGTTCCATAGCGCCGTCCCCATGCCGCCGGAGAGTCTGGGCGAGTACCGGATCATCCGCGAGCTGGGTCGAGGGGGGATGGGAATCGTCTACGAAGCCGAGCAAGCTCCCTACGGTCGTCGCGTCGCTCTGAAATTGCTCTCCTCCACGGCGGCGATGGACCCGAAGCAGGTCCAGCGCTTCCAGGTTGAGGTTCAGGCCGCTGGGCATCTGCTGCACCCCCACATCGTCCCAATCTATGACGTGGGATGCGAGGCGGGGGTCCACTACTACAGCATGCGATACATCGCCGGAAGACCCCTCTCCGCCTGGATCGACATGCAGAGAAAATCGCCCGAAGCCCAACTCGGCGAGACTGAGTCGTCCTTCCACAAGAAGGTCGCACGTCTAGGGATACAGGCGGCGGAGGCTCTCGACCATGCGCACGGTCTGGGCGTGATTCACCGCGACATCAAGCCGAGCAACCTGCTGCTCGACGAGGACGGTGAGCTTTGGGTCGCCGACTTTGGGCTGGCTCGGCTGCATGGCGCTTCCGGTCTGACCGCCACTGGTGACCTCGTCGGGACGCTCCGCTACATGAGTCCCGAACAGCTCGTCGCTCCCAGAGGCGTCGTCGACCATCGCACCGATCTCTACTCGCTCGGCGCAACGCTGTACGAGTCGCTCGCGCTGACACCCGCTTTTCGCGGCCGGGATATGGCGAGCCTGGTGCGACGGGTCGTTGAGGAGGAGCCGGAACTCCCATCGCGGCGGAATCCGCGGATCCCGCGTGATCTGGAGACGATCGTTCTGAAGGCCATGACCAAGGAGCCCGCCGGACGCTACTCAACGGCCCGGGAGATGGCCGACGACCTGCAACGTTTCGTGGACGGCCGGCCAATCCTCGCCCGTCGACCCAGTCTCGTCGAGCACGGGCGACGCTGGGCCCGCCGCCATCGCTCACTCGCCGCGGCTCTGGCCGGTCTCCTTGTGGTTTCCACCGTCTGTCTCGCGATCAGTACGCTGACGATCTGGTCCGCTCTGGCGAGGAGTCGAAGAGAGTCCGATGCTCGGCAGGTGTTGCTCGACCGGGCCGACCTGAACCTGGAAGTCGCGCACCGAGCCCTCGACCTTTACCTGAAAGCGGCGGAGAAGTGGTCTCCCCTGGGATCGAGCGACCGTCGGGTGACCGACGATCTCGTCGGAGCGGCCCAGCGGCTCTTCCTGGCGGTCGCCACTCGGGACGAGATCTCGTACACCGCCGTGAAGCTCTATCTCGACTCGATGGACTCGTGGCCCCTCGTGCTGGCCGAGGAGACCACCGGCGATCCCGAACCGCTCCGCGCGGCACTTCAATTCTATGAACTGATCGCTTCGTGGAACGAATCCGATCTTCGCACAGCCGAGGCCTGCGCACGCATCGGCGACATTCGAACGACGCTCGGGCAAAGGTATGAGGCGGAAGACGCTTATCGCAAGTCGATGGCGACGATGATCGATCTGATGGCCAAGCCCACCGAGGAACGACTCACCCTCCCGCTCGCGGTGGTCTTGCGAAAGTATGCGGATCTTCTGCGGCGGAGCGCCGTTTATGGGCCGGCCGAGTGGGCCGTCGCACAGTCCGTCGGGCTCTTGAGAGACCGCGTCGGCCACGCGCCGGACGACGCCCTGGCGAAGCTGGCCCTGGCCCAGACGCTGAATCTCAAGGCGAACCTCGAGGGAGACATCGGTCGCTCAGACGCTGCTTTGAAAGACGCTGAGGAAGCCCTGGCGTTGCTGAACGACCTCGAGACCGGGGCCGGCCGCAGTCTTGCCAGCACGCCCGACCTGAAGCAGGAACTCGTGGCCGCTTATACGGGGCTTGGAGCGTGGCTTCAGGTGGAACTCCGACATGAGGAGGCCGAGTCGGCCTATCGCAAAGGGCTGGAGGTGGTTGCAAGGCTCGACGCTGCCGTTTCGGCCCAACCGGCATTTCGCGAGGCGGCCGCACGGTGCCGCTCAGGACTGGGCGAGCTTCTTTGGCGCTCGCGCCGCTATGACGAAGGCGTCGCTGAGTTGAAGCCCGCCGTCGACGCCCTCAAACGTCTGACGACCGATTTCCCCCGCGTGCCCCGCTATCGTCGCGACATGAGTCGAGGCTACGAGCTTCTCAGCCGGATCTACTGGGAGACCGACCGGGCCGAGGAATCCGAGACCGCCCTCCGGGCGGCTTTGGAACTGGACCCCCGCCGCGAGAGTTACGAGCAGACGAGGCGGAACAATATCGCCTGGTATCTCGTCACCACTCCCGATCTGGCCGCACGCAACCCGGCGAAAGCCGTCGAGTGGGCCGAGGCCGTCGTTGCCTATGATCCATCCGCATGGGCTTGCTGGAACACCCTCGGTTACGCTCGCTACCGTATCGGCGACTGGGAAGGCGCGCGTAAGGCCTTCGATCACGCCCTGAGTCTGGAGGACAGCGACGAAGCCTTCGACGGGTTCGGAATGGCGATGGCTCTTTGGCGGCTAGGCCGAAAGGAGGAGGCCCAGGAATGGTACCGCCGCGCCGAACATGCAAGGCGCATCGATCGTTCCGACGATCTGGAGTTGCTCCGCTTCCTCGCCGAGGCGAGAGCGCTGATGGGAGAGGCTCCCGGGCCTAGCACCGACCCCGTTCCCGCGACGATCGCCGAAGTTCTCGCCTCTCCATCCTTCGGCCTTCCCGGTCGTCGCACCGACGTCGTTACTCCCGTCGGTCGACGAAAGATGCAGGGCGGGATCATTCCGCGGTTGCAGAGCTCGACAAGGGCGGTCGACGCAACGCTCGACGAATGAGAAAACGAAGCCGGCCCGTTGAGTGGGCCCGCTTCGCCGGCCTCCACGCCCTTTCTGGT